>JAEXBC010000294.1 GCA_023457875.1 Bacillota bacterium
ACGTAAGCCTGTCAATAGAAAGAGTAGTATTATTACAAAGACAATGCTTCAATCTATTATTACCAATGCGATTATTATTTCAACCATTATTATTGTGCAAATGGTCTTTAATCCACTTGGGGTTAAAGAAACGATGATTGATGGCGTTAACTTGCCTGATCCAGCAGAGATGAAGACCGTATTATTTGGCTTATTTGCGTTCCTTGCGCTATTTAATGCGTTTAATTGTCGTGAAATTGGTACACAAAGTATTATTCCTCATTTCTTTGCAAATACCATTGCCCTCAAAGTCATTGGTATAACCGCGCTTGCACAACTTGCCTTTACCCAGCTGTTTAATAAATTCTTTAATACAGTGCCATTAAGCTTGATGATGTGGCTTAAGGTGATTGGAACAGCTGCACTCATTGTTGTGATTAATGAAGTAGGCAAATTGGTACTTCGTACCCTAAAGGGTAATAAGCAAGTTGAAGAACCTACAAAAGTAAATGCATAATCTTATATAAATAAAGCCCCCTCCAAAATAATTTGGCAGGGGGGTTTGTTGTTAAGTGATATAGTTATCAACGAGTTCTCTAGAAAAGCCATGAACAATGATCCTTAGTGCCTCCTCATAGTGAGCATCTTCATTAGAAGGAGGGTAACAGTGAATAAGGGTAAAGATGTGAACAATAGTAGCCAATAAATCCGAGTCTATGGATAGGTTAATACCTGAGTCCATAAGAATACGTTCAAAAACAGAAGTTTCATCCTTCATATGCTGATTCAATATATCAGGTGGAAGCTTTCTCATTAAATAATTGAGTTCATTTTCCATATTAGGCATAAAGAGCATATCCCTCATAAAATGAAAGATATCCAAAATGGTTTCAGTAAGACGTTCAACAATAGGAAGTGTCCCATGTTTTTTTAAGACATCTAGAGCAAACAGATATAATTCTTGGTGTGACTCTTCGATAACTTCAAAAAATAGTAGCTCCTTAGTGGGATAAAACTTATAAAAACTCCCCTTGGATATGTTGGCGGCAGCCACCAATTGATCCACAGAGGTTTTTTTGATGCCATATTGCATCATATATTTTCTGGCATAAGTTTTAAGCGTTTGTTTTATGGCCATATTTTCATTTGGCGTAAAGGCTGTTGCCATGTTTTGACCTTCTTTCGTTACAAAATAGCATATTTGCAATTATAGAAATACTAGCACTTAACAACAAAGGTGTCAACGAAGCGGTTGTCTTTAGGGGGTATACTCAAGGGTTAGGTCAACGGTTAGGCCTGGTTTTAAAAGTGATTTACCTTCTGTCACTTCTATTTCAGCCTCAACTACAGTGTCGCCCTCCTTTACAAGTGCCATGTTACTAACGTGTCTCACTTTGCCAGTAACAGGACTTGTCGTTAGATTGTCATCCGCTAAATGAATAGACACCCTATCACCAAGTTTTATCTTTGAAAGATCTTCTTCTGGGATATCGGCTCTAATATAAATGGAATCTTGATGAAGAAGACTGATGAGATTCGTATTGTTAAGTAGTTCACCTTGGGTACAATAAAGCCCAGCAACAATCAAATCGTCATTTGGTGCGATGATTTGATTATCCTTAAAATAAGGTTTTTTGAGTTTACTTTTCATATGTTCTAGAGTGAGGGAAGCACCCTTAAGTTGTACTTGAAGGGATTTAGTCCTTGTATTAAGGTCTGCATCTGTATTAGAGGCAGTAAGCCGTAGGTTCTCTAAATTATTTTGCAGTGAAGTGATTTCCTGCTGATAATTGGTCTTGAGAAGTGTGATGTTAGCTTGTAGCGTTTCAATGTTTCTTTGTACATCGTTGTAAGCTTTTTCATCTTGCTTAAGGGTTTGCTCACTTATAGCAGCTATTTCAAAAAGTGCTTGATTCGCATCAAGCTGATCTTTTAAAAGAGCGCGCTGCTCTTCTAAGACGGCAATCTTATTATAGAGCTCCTGAAGTCTAGGATCAGTATCATTTGCCATATAATCCCGCTTGGTTTTTAAGTCTTTTTTGATGGTCTCCATTTGACTGTAATAAGGATTGGCTTGAGATATTAAGCCATCAAGTTGGGCCTCGTAGCTAGTTATGAGGTTTTCCTGGATACTCATGTCGTAAAGATAATCACTAAAGTCTAGGGTAAAAAGAATATCCCCTTTTTTGACTAAATCGCCTTCTTGTATATTCACCTTTGTGATTTTAGCAGGGAAATCGAGGCATATTTTCTCTTCAGTTTCTGCTACCACCTCTCCGTAAAAGACAAAGGAAGCCAAGGTAGGCGTAGCAGTAGTTGTGCTAGATGCTGGGCTAGTATTTTGACAGCCTACTAAAAAAAGTGAGGCGGACAAAAAAAGTAGGTGCATTATTTTCATATAAATCCTCCTTATTCGCGATTTTTAAGGGCCTCGGAAAGGGCAATACGACGGATATTACGTTTTATCAAATAAATTGATAGATAGTAGCCAAGGCTTAAAAAGGTAAAAGCAAAAATAATAGAATGCAAGAAGATGTGTGGTAAAAAGTAATATTGCATATTAACGAAAATTTGGTCATGCATAAATTTTGCAAGATAATAGGCTAGTGGGATACCTAGTATGAAACCAAGAATGATAAAGACAAAGTAGCCCCTTAAATACAAATGATTTACTTCCTTTTCACTATAGCCAAATATTTTCACCATAGAAATATTGATTTGATCCTTATCTAGTATTATTTTGAGAAGCATATAGACCACCGTCACTAAAATACACAGTGCAATGACAATAATAAGATTGGTGAGGGTGTTAATCATGTTGATAAAGGGATCAAGGGAATGAATCATCTCCTCTTTACTTGACTTGGTGTAGGTGATATCATCGGACAGAGGCAAGGCATCTGGTGTCATTAAGGCAGAATACTTCATTTTTCGGTTACCAAGTATTTTATTAAAGCTATCTGTATTGGTAAAAAGATATTGTCCATAATCATAGGGAGCAAGTCCCTTGATAGAAACAGTATAGGTTTTGTTTTCTAGGTCGTCCTTTAAGGTAATTACTTGTCCTACCTGTAAATTAAATTTATGTTGTAGGCAGGGAGAAATATAAACTTCGTTATCTTCTAAGGCTTCTAAATCAAAGGCAGTGAAAAAAGCACTGTCACTTTTGATGCCTTGTAAGATAAGTTGTTTTTCAGTATCTGCAAATTCCAAAAGAACAGTTTTAATCATAATGGGTTCCCCTTGACTTTTATATTTGTCAAGTAGCTTTGGAGACTCAAAGGAATAGAGATAGTTATAGGGCAGATCCCTTTTCATCCCATCCAAATAATGTTTACAGGAGTCTTTTAAGAAGAAGCCAAAAAGCAAAAAAGTCACGGCTAGTAGCACGCCAAAAAACAAAGTAATCAGACTGCCTTTTTCTCGAAGCATCGCCTTAAGACGAAATCGTGTTAGAAAGCGAAAGTTTTTAAAGGTGAAACGCCGTTCTAGCTTGGAGACTTTATTAGAAGCATGGTGTCCTCTTAGCAATGAAAGAGGGGTTTGACATAATGCCTTAGATATAGAAAAATAGGTGATGGCTAGTGTCAGTACAAAAGGAAGGATGATACCAACAACAATGAGATAAAGGGAATCCTTCATCACCACAGGAGGAATAGTGT
>JAEXBC010000295.1 GCA_023457875.1 Bacillota bacterium
CATTGTTCAGTGGAATTATTTTTCATATGTTTTTCCTACTAGAGAACTCTGGGGATATCTCTTCTTCTTTTTATTTTTTGCAGTGCTATATTTTGATATGAAGTTAGTTGGAGTTGCCACCGGAGGACTCGCTATATCTATTTTAGTTTCCTATATCATAAGAGGACGGATTTTATTACCAGCAAATGATGCGTTATTTGTCCCAGATACAGTTTTGCGTATAGTATGCATTCTATTAACCATGTCAGCTGTGCTTTTGTTAACTTATTTAGCGGGAGTATTTTTGGTAAATGCTAAAAAGGATGAACTAGAACGTAATAATAACAAAGTACAAAATGTGCTCAATAAGGTAACTGGCTTAACAGAAAAACTCAGTGCTGCAAGTAGTTCACTTTTGATGACATCGCAAAACGAAAGTGCCTCAACCCAGGAACTTTCAGCAATCAGCGAAAATTTATTAGCTAATAGCGATATCATAATAGATAAATCTTCCCAAAGTAAGAATAACTTAATTGAATTAAAACAAAGTAGCCAAGATGTGGCAGATAAGATGCAAGAAGTAAATACGATTTCCGAAGAACTGGTAGACATTTCTGCTTCCAATGAAACGGCATTAATGAATTTAATGAACATCAGTGAGAAGGTTGAAGATTCCACAAAAGGTACAAAGAAAATAACAGATAACTTATTACAGAGCGCTACTGAGATTGGAGAGACTTTAGAAATTATCAGTTCCATTGCTGCTTCCACCAATTTACTTGCCTTAAATGCTACTATTGAAGCTGCCAGAGCAGGAGAAGCTGGCCGTGGTTTTGCAGTAGTTGCACAAGAGGTAGCAAAGCTAGCAAATAGCACCACTGCTTCTCTAAATGATGTCAATAAAGTAGTCATGAAAATTCAGAATGATGCTCAAGAGGTTGCTCAGTTTATGAACGATAACTCCGCTCAGCTTATCGAACAAAACAAAGTGATGGTAGATACAGTAGCTGGAATTCGCACCATGATGGATTTATTAAAGAAGTCAACACAAGCAATCAAGGACACAGATTTAATCCAGCAAAAGCACAGGGATATCATTACGCAAACTGTAGCTATTAATGAAGATATTACACGATGTATTGTTGATGAAAATAGTGAATTTACTGATATAGCCAATATGGTACAAGGAAATACTGAAGAAATTATGGAAATGGTTAAGCAGGTTGATATTTTAAATGGAATGATTACTGAACTTGAAAACATGTTGAATTACTCGTAGACATTCGTTTACTCCCTAAAAACCGCTATTTCACACCCCTCATCGTGAAATAGCGGTTTTTTGTTGGTATCATTAGAAAGAGTAACGTGACAAAATATTACGATTATATTTTGTGACTAAAAACACAAAAAAAGGTTAACAATACAAATGCCTAAAGGTTTTATGTGTTGCTATAGCATCCTGAAGCTATAGTCAGCAACACAAGAGGGCTTTTCTTTTAAACACAAGGTTAAAAGAAAAGCCCTCTTGTTATTTTTATACATTTATTAGGAAAGAGCGGTTTCAATTTCTTTGAAAATGTCTGAGACATGCTCTAGCTTGGTCGCCTTGTATGCATTGCTACCACAAAAAAGAAGTGCATCCTTAAGATTTCCTGTTACTGCTGAAATGAGAGATTTTGAAATACAGTAAGGAATAGTGGTAATTGGGCATTTGTCGATGCAGTGATATAGACAAGCTTTGTTTCCTGGGGGTGATTGTATAAAAGAATTCAAAATGGCACGACCTGGCATACCTACTGGGCTTTTGACGATACCAATGGTTTCCTTGGTGGCGTTAATATAGGTTTCTTTGTAGCTTGTTGGAGCATCGCATTCATAGGTGGTCACAAAGCGTGTACCCATTTGTACACCATCTGCACCAGCCTCAAGAGCTACTTTTACGTCCTCCCCTGAATAAAAACCTCCAGCTACAATAACGGGGATTGTCTTTTGATATTTTGTTTCATATTCAGCTAATACTGCTTTGACATCTTTCATAATATCTAGTACATCTGGATGCGCATCAAGTTCTTCTACCTTAAAACCAAGATGGCCTCCAGCTAAAGGTCCTTCCACCACAACGCAATCAGGTGCCACTTGGTGTTTACGATCCCACATACGGCAAATAACACTTGCTGCTTTTCCAGAAGAAACAATAGGCGCTATTTTGGTTTCAGTTCCCTTAGTGAAAAGTGGAAGCTCTATTGGTAGGCCTGCTCCAGAAATAATCAAATGGGCGCCGGCTTCCACGGCTTTTTTCACATATTCGCCATAGTGCTTTAATGCCACCATAATATTAACACCGATGATACCGCTTGGAGCCAAGGCTTTCGCTTTTTGGATTTCTGATTTGAGTGCACGAAAATTAGCTTCTAGGGTGTTGGATATAAAGTCAAGTTCTTTGAAGCCGACTTGTGCGGCAGAGATGATACCAATCCCGCCATTTAGCGCCACGCTTCCAGCTAATTGGTGTAGGGAGATTCCTACGCCCATTCCACCTTGGATAATGGGAAGTTTTGGTCTTAGTGAACCAATTTGAAAAGATTTAATAGTCATCGTTGCACCTCGTAAGGAACACTAAAAATAAATTTTTAGTTTCAAAATGTTTGAATTTCAAAGTATAAAACTTTGATAATCAAAGTATATAGTTAAGACCCAGTGTTGTCAATAATATAGTACGGAAAAGTAAAGTTGAAAAATGATATTGACAAGGCAAGAGGGTGGTCATATACTTTGAATATAAAATACTTTGAAATGCAAAGTAAATAGATTGAAATATGAAGTAAGTAGATTACACTCACAGAGGTATAGAGGCTAGGAGGAGATGAAGATGCAAGATTCAATAGAAGTAATCAATGCGCTACTGGTTAATTCGTTTAATAAAATACTTGCTATTGAAAAGTATGCATTAGAGAAAGGTCCATTTAGTGACTTGACTATTACTGAGCTGCATGCTATTGAGGCTATTGGCCTGCACGAAGCAACAATGACCGAGACAGCGAGCAAGCTAGGCATTACAGTTGGAAGTCTAACAGTTACCATGAACCGCTTAGTGCAAAAAGAATATGTGATTAGAGAATATAGTCCAAGTGATAGGCGCTATGTGAAACTGGTGCTCACACAAAAGGGAAAGCTTGCTTGGCGACTACATGATAGTTTTCATCGCCATATGGTGAAAAGTATGCTGGTAGGATTAAAAGAAGATGAGCACAAGGTGCTGATTCAATCCTTACAACGATTAACTCTTTTTTTTCAAGAAGAGTACCTGAATAAATAGAGGAGAAAAGTAATGAATGGAATGAAAGTAAGTGGTTTAGGGAAGGCTGTACCCGTAAGAAGGGTCACAAATGATGAATTAAGTGCGTTAGTAGATACATCCCACGAATGGATTTACAGTAGAACAGGGATTGAGGCAAGACACGTTGCTGAAACAGAGACAACGACTTATTTAGCTACTTGTGCTGCAAAAGAAGCCTTAATAGATAGTGGACTAAATGAGGAATGCATAGACTTAGTCATCGTTGCAACAGTTTCTCCCGATAGTACTATGCCTACTACAGCCTGTGAAGTAGCCAAGGCGCTCCATTTAACAAAGGCAGTTTGTTTTGATATGGCAGCCGCATGCAGTGGTTTTGTGTATGCAACGCAGGTTGCCCATAGCATGATTCAAACTGGTGCTGCTAAAAATGCACTTGTTATTGGGGCGGATGTATTAAGTAAGGTGCTTAACTGGGAAGATCGAGGCAGCTGTGTCTTATTTGGAGATGGGGCAGGCGCTGTTGTTTATGAAGGAACACAGGAAAGTAAGGTGCATCATATCAGCTTATGTGCTGATCCAACAGGCAGTGAGTATATTACTCTGCCTACAGGGCATTTTAGCCATACCTTTTATCAAGTGGAGGAGAAAAAGCCCTATATAGGGATGCAGGGAAAGGAAGTCTACTGCTTTGCCACCACTAGAGTACCTGAAAATATCGAGGAGGTACTTAAAGATGCGGGCTATACACCAGAGGATATTGACTGGTTTGTCCTGCATCAAGCCAATTCTCGCATTATCGATAGTGTGGCTAAGAAGCTAAAGGTGCCGCTTGATAAGTTCTTTAAGAACCTTCAGGAATATGGTAATACCTCAGCTGCAAGTATCCCCATCGCACTATGTGAGTTAAGTCCACAGTTAAAGAAGGGCCAGAAGCTTATCTTAACAGGTTATGGGGCAGGGCTTACCTGGGGCACGATGCTTCTAGAATGGAGCAAATAAAATAAGGTCCAAAGGCGAAAGCTTTTTAGGATAAATCAATTAACTTATAGGAGGAAATAAAATGTTAGAAAGATTACAAGCAGTTATAGCAGACAAATTAAGTGTGGAGGCAAGTGAAGTAAAATTGGAGTCAACCTTCCGTGAGGATTTAGGAGCTGACTCATTAGATTTATTTGAGGTGGTTATGGGTATTGAAGAGGAATTTGGTATTGCCATTGATAACGATGATTTAGAAAAAATTCAAACTGTAGGTGACGCCCTCAATTATATTACTGAAAAACAATAAGCTATAAGGAGGAAAGAACAGTAATGAAAACAATATGTGAATTACTGAATATTTCCTTTCCTATTATTCAAGGAGGCATGGCATGGGTGGCAACACATAGTATTGCAGCAGCCGTATCTGAAGCTGGAGGCTTAGGGATCATTGCTGCAGGTCATGCGCCAGGTGAGTGGTTACGAGAGGAAATTAGAGCATGTAAGCAAAAAACAAATAAACCCTTTGGGGTTAACGTCATGTTACTTAGTCCCTATGTAGATGAAGTGGCTCAAATTGTAGTCGAAGAGGGCGTTAAGGTCCTTACCACAGGAGCAGGCAATCCAGGTAAGTATATGGAGGCGTGGAAAAAGGCGGGTATCAAGGTGATTCCTGTTATACCTTCAGTGGCATTAGCTAAACGTATGGAAAGCTGTGGGGCTGATGCAGTTGTTGCTGAAGGCTGTGAGTCAGGTGGACATATTGGTGAGCTAACCACAATGGCTTTAGTGCCACAAGTGGTTGATGCCGTGTCGATTCCTGTTATTGCAGCAGGTGGTATTGGTGATGGAAGAGGTGTGGCAGCGGCCTTTATGCTAGGGGCCAAAGGGGTTCAAATTGGTACTAGGTTTTTGGTGGCCAAGGAATGTGATATTCCTCAAAGCTATAAAGATAGAGTGATTAAAGCCTCTGATATTGATGCAGTGGTAACGGGGCGTTCTACAGGGCATCCTGTAAGAAGTCTTAGAAATCAGTTAACCCGTCAGTTTTTACAGCTAGAAAAAGAAGGCGCCCCTCTTGAAGAACTTGATAAGCTTGGCGTTGGTGCACTTAGAAAGGCGGCTGTTGAGGGTGATGTGATGATGGGCTCTGTCCTTGCAGGACAAATCTCAGGAATGATCAAAAAAGAAGAAACAGCCTATGAAATCATCAAAGAAATGATGTTTACACTTGAGAGATCCCTAGAGCTAAGACCAGATGGCTTAGAACAAATGCTTAAACAGTTAGAAAATAAATAAAAGGTGGTAAAGATGAAAGCAGCTATTTTATTTCCAGGACAAGGCGCTCAATACGTTGGTATGGGCAAGGACTTATATGATTCTCAAATTATATCAAAGCAAATCATTGACGAGGCAGCCTCTTTATTATCATGGGATATTAGAGAAGTATGCTTTGAAGATAAAAATGAACTTATACATCAAACACGTTATACACAAGCTGCACTTTTCACAACCAACTATGCTATTTTCAAAGTGTTAGAAGCACAAGGTATAAAGGCAGAAGCCGTGTTAGGTTTTAGTCTAGGCGAATATGATGCAATTGTTGCTAGTGGAAGCTTAGCCTTTAAGGATGCCCTAAGGCTCGTTGAAAAAAGAGCCGTCTTTATGGAGGAGTGTGCAGCGGCAAATCCCGGAGGAATGTCAGCAGTAATAGGCTTATCCGTAGAGGAAATTAGAAGGATTTGTGAAGAAGTCACCCAAGAATTGGGGATGACAGTAGAAGTGGCTAATGACAACTGTGAAGGGCAAGTAACCATTGCAGGAAAACAGGAAGCTTTAGAAAAAGCAAGTGAAGCCTTAAAAGCAGTGGGTGCTAAGCGTGTTATTCCACTTAAAGTAAGCGGCGCGTTTCACACAAGCTTAATGAAGGAGGCTTCTCGCTTATTAGAAAAGGAACTTAGTCAAATGAGCTTTAGCGAGCCTAAGATAGATATTATCAGCAATGTGACAGCTAGACCTATGGATAAAAGGGAGATTATAGAAAACATCCCTTTGCAAGTCATAAAGGGAGTACGTTTTAGAGAGAGCATTCATTATTTGATTGATGAAGGGTTTGATACCTTTATAGAAGTAGGTCCAAAGTGTACTTTAAGCAATTTAGTTAAGAAAATGTCATCAGAGGCTATATTATTGAATGTAGAGGATAGTGAATCCCTTAAAAATGTAATAGAGAAGGTAGGTAAAGCTTATGCTTAAAGACAAGGTGGCGCTGATTACAGGAAGCGTACGCGGCATTGGAAAAACTATTGCACTATGTTTTGCCAAGCAAGGCGCAAAGGTAGTGATTAATTATTCCAGTAGCCAAAGAGAAACAGAAGCCAAGGAAGTGGTGGCACAAATCACTGAAAATGGTGGTAAAGCCATTGCACTTTGTGGCAATGTAGCCATTGGCGAAGAAGCTAAGGGTCTCATTGATGGAGCTATTACTCACTTTGGAAAGCTTGATATCTTAGTGAATAATGCAGGGATTACAAAGGATATGTTGCTTTTAAGAATGACGGAAAAGGAATTTCAAGATGTGCTTGATGTGAACCTAAAGGGCACCTTTAACTGCACGAAATATGCTACCAAAGCAATGATGAAAACAGGAGGAAGCATTATTAATATGACTTCTGTAGTGGGGCTAAATGGTAATGCGGGACAGTGTAACTATGCGGCGTCAAAAGCAGGTGTCATCGGCTTTACAAAGTCTGTGGCGAAGGAGTTTGCAGGTAAAAATATTCGTGTGAATGCAATTGCGCCAGGGTTTA
>JAEXBC010000296.1 GCA_023457875.1 Bacillota bacterium
AAAGCATGAAGGATTATTATAACGAAGTTTTTAAAAATGAAGGACAAGATTCTTATCGTCCGGGAAATAATCTTGGTAAGAGAAACGGTTCTTTTGCTCTTTGGCACCAAACGGATGTTGAACTAGGATATTGGGCCTTTAAATTCGATAACTCTATTTTTGCAAATATACCATATTTAAGTCCGGCGATGTCAGACACACAGAATCTTGGTACGTTGCGTGCCTTACAAATGAATAAAAACATTGCGTCGGCAAGAGCAATATTGGTTGGTGAAATTGGATTCTTAAAGGCTGGAAGCGGTGATAAAGCAGACCAATATAATGTTACACCAAATGCCTTGGCGACTTTTTTAAAATTATTAAAAAATGGACTAGATGAGGTTTGGGGAGCGGGTGGTTTACCGCTTACTGAAATTGATAAATATCAATTTGAAGATAAAAATCCAACGATGTATATTGACCAAATGAAGAGTTTAGCGGGTCAAACCGTAGCAATGAGCAGAGCAATATTTAGCGTTGATAAGATGTCACAAATGGAAGCCGAAATTGCTTTGTATACTGACGCAAATCTTATGAAATCTTTATATGTTCAATTTGAAGACTTCTTATGTTTTTATGCTAACCAAATCACCTCAAAATATAAATTTAAATTTCATTTCGAGGGGATTGAATATCCACTTGACAGAGAAAACAGATTCGACATGGCAAAGCAAGCCGCCGAAGTTGGAATTGTACTACCTACATTGTTTCAAACAGCTATGGGATTAGAACCACAAGAATTTGAGAGAGAGTTGGCAAGGGCAAAAGAAACTGGTTTTAGTGAAAAGTTAACACAGCTTCTATCCATACACACACAAAGCAAAGAAAATGGAAGGCCGCGTGCAAAAAGAACGGTACAAGGTAGAGATTATGACGAATAGAGAAAAATTTATAAAATCTTACTCAAGTTTGATTAGTTTACTATATGATTTGACTGGAGATATTGAGGAAGAGAAAGATTATTCAAAAATAGAGGAAAGTTTTCCGTTACTTAATGATGTTACTACTGTTTTAAAAAGAATGGGAGATAGTATCGTTTTAGACACTGTTGAACAAAATGTAAAAATTGAAGGTGAGGAGGAACAATAAATGGTTAATGTAACTCAAGAAACACATGACGCTGTTCAAGAAATGGTAAAAGAGAGTTTTATTGCAAATGCAAGAGTCGATAGAATGAAGTCCGTTTTGGGAACAAAATTAGCTTTTAATAAAACATCTGATTTAATTCATCTGCAAATCGCACATGCATTTGCCGGTCATTTTGGTGATGGGCTTGGTGATTTGTTAGAGCACTATAATATGTCTATTATTTATGGTGATATTCCACTTCAAAATAAAGATTATAATACAGTAAAAGAAATTATTTATGATTTATTTGAATTGTGTACTGACTATCAAAATAAGTTAAATATGTGCGCTAAAATTGCTTTTGAACATATGGATATTCATATTTATGAGGGATTATTAAATATTATCAGCGATTTTGATAAGATTGTTACACAGGCAATCTTGCTTAAAGACAAAATAAATATTTATGGTGAAAATCCATCTTTTGATGCCCATATTGAAGATACATTTTGGCTTTTAGGGGATGCTGACTGATGCTTATTTTAGGTAAGCCAAAAGACTTATCAAATTATATTGTTGTAAATTCAAAGGCTTCATATTTTTTACATAGTAAAGGTTTCTTTCCAAAATATAGAGATGGTGAAAATTTTTACTATATTAAAACTAGTAATATTGAAGAAGTTTTAAAGAAAGGAGGAGTTTAATGCAGAAACTTTTAAATTTCTCTTTGGAAAACATTGCTCTTTATGACGATGACAGTAATGAAGATTTTTGTGTCGCAAAGTTAGAATTTTTAGCAAGTGGTCAAAACTCCCATAAAAATCCAATCGATGTAAAAGTTTTAAAAAAATATGCTAACAGTGTTTTGGGTAAATTTGTAATTGGTGAATATAATCCATTAAAAACAGACACGACTTCCCATTCCGATAATCAACAAATATATGGTTATGTTCCACCTAATGGAACAGTTTATTTTGAAGATAAAAAGAATAAAACGTTTGCGTCTGTTGATGCTGTTATTTCAAAAATTTATGCGGCTCCGATTGTGAATATGTTTAAAACAGATAATCATCGTTGGGTAAGTTGTGAGTTTAGTGCAGATATGAAATTCGACGACAACGAACTCAAACCCGGAGAAGATAATCCAATTCTGGGCTTTAATATTCGAGGAATAACAATTCTTGGAAAAGGTGTTAGACCATCGTGTGAAGGTGCACAAATGAAGATGCTGAAATTTGCAAAAGAAGAGGCAGAAGATTATTATAATACCACAAAAGATTCACTAAGTGCACTAAAATTATTTGCAAAAGAAAGGAGAGAAAAAATGGCAAAAGAAAAAACATATAAAATTAACACGTCAAAAGATTCGGTTTCTGACGCAGAGTGGGATGGAGAAAAAACAAAACACGATGCAATTTTAGCAGAAAACTTTGAAACTATTGCACCCAAAATTTTTCTTAGACTTGAAGACGGCTGGAAGGATAAAGAAGTGACTAAATTGGATTATCCAGTCATGACTTTAGAGGGAGACACTTTTGTATACTCTAAGAAGGGTTTGGCTAGTGCAGAAGGTTATGCTAAAAAAGAAAATGAAACAGAAGTTTTAAATAAAGTTATTGCAATTAAAAAGAAACTTGGTCTTAATGACGAAGGAGATGATACTAAAAAAATGGAAAAAGAATTTAGCGCCGTGCAAATTGATAATCTTTGGGGAAAAGTATATGATTTTTTAAGTACTGCTTATCCAGATAAAGATTATGGTTCGATTTATCGAATTCAAGGTATTTATGAAGAGGATAATAAAAAGTTTGCTGTAATCAATAAAAAGGACGAAGCAACATTATACCGGTTAAATTTTGATTTGACCGAAAATGAAATTTCGTTTGCAGATACGATTGTGGAAGTTGAACAGGCATTTTTAGAAAAAGAAGACAGTGTTCGTAAATTTTCAGAATGTCCAAATGAAAAATATAGTAAATTTTCTGAATCAAATGAGCAAAAGGAAGAAAAAATGAGTCTAGATGCAAATATTGATGCGGCTGCGCTGTTAGAAATGCTAAAAGACGAAACTGAAGACAACAAAAAATTAGCAAATGATGTTCTTGCTGAAATGCAAAATGAAGATAAAACAATTATTATGAATCGCGTTATTGGTATGGCAAAAGAAATTTCTTCTTTAAAAGAATTTAAAGAACAAAAAGAAAAGGAAGAAGTAAAATTCGCTACTGATAAAATTCTTATGGAAGTTAAAGAGGATTTAACGCCGGAAGAATTTGCTTCTTTTCAAACAAAGGCCATGGGGTGCACAAAAGACACCGTGGATGGTTTTGCAAATGAGGCAAAGGCTTTTGCGTATAATAAATCAAAAGGAAAAGAAAAAAATACAGAAAACAAAAAGTTTTCAAAAATGGCATTTCAATGGAACAATTATGTTCCAAACGGTGGCACGTTAAGTGCAACCGATATTTATGACAAAGTTTTAAATACTTAAAATTAAAGGAGATAACAAATGAACGGTTTTATCGTTGAAAAAAAAATTGCTGCGGATGAGATTGCTTCTCTAAATGCTTCTGCAACTTGTTCCACTAATGTTGATGGTGGTAACGCAGTTACTCTTGGTGCCTACGCAAACGACAATTATACTGTCACCCTTGCCGGTGCTACTGCTGATGTTGGTGTGTGGATGGCTTACAACCCAACCGAAAGGCTAACACCGGTTGGTACCTCGCCTAATATTAAATATTTTGCTGGACTATCTGCTGACCCACGCGATTATACCAACTTAGCAACTCGTGAAGTCGATATTTTCAAGCCTCAAGTCGAAGATATTATTGGATTTACTGCTGCAAACTTTGGCTCCAATCAGGTTCCTGATACAACTACTAATAAGTATATCACAACCGCTGCAAGTGGTCAATTAATTGCGTCCGCCACTCCTGTTGCTGCTGGCAAGGTTGCTTTTGAAATTTTATCAGTAGAAACACTTCCGTTTCCACAGGGTGGCACTGTTGGCATGGATTTTGCGACCCTATACGTTTGCAAATGCACTGCTAACTAATAATTAAATAATATATATTGAGAGGGATTTAAAATAATGGAAAAATTTAAAAACGTTATTCGGTTTTGTGAAACTGCACCGGAATTTTCTGTTGCAATGCAAGACTATTTTAACAATGTTCAGGCCACAGAACGTAAGGTGGAGGGTTTGCAGTTTGCTGCCGAGCGCAGTTTGAAAGAAAAGGAAACTGCCATTAATAAACTTTTCTGTGATGAGCTTGGTAAACGTAGCGGTATGCCTGTTCCAACAGATATTGATGACGCGCGTAGGTATTCAACCAACCAAACTGTGCTTTATTTTGCTAACGAAATCATTGATAATACAATTGATATGATTTTACCAGATTCTCTAATTAGTTCTCTTGGCTATATTGCAGATATTCGCTTCGGTGGCTATCTTGATAGTTTTTCGTTTGACTTAGAGAACAACGCACTGTTTAGCGTAAACAAGTCCGGTCGTCGCCAGCGGAATGTTCCCGCACAAGTGCTTGAAGATACAACCGTTACACTTGCTCCACAAAATCGAGAAGTAACGGTTAAGATGACTCTTCCCGAAATTCTTGTTAGTCGTAAATCTATTGCAACCTACTTGATGAAGGTCATGCGCAGCATTGAAGCTCGAATGTTCTATGATGTTTATGATGGTTTCGCAGCTACTATGGATGCCGTTTCCGCTACTGCTCTAACCGCAAGTTCTTATACTGAAAACACTTTAATCTCGATGTGTGAAACTGTTGGTGCATGGAACCAAGGCCGAAAAGCCGTCGTTCTTGGCACTCCAGTCGCATTAAAGAGCGTGCTTCCATCATCTACTGATATGCGTATTCTTTTAAATGACGACTATGTTCGTGTTGGGTATCTTCGTAACTTTAACGGGTATGATGTAATTATGACCCCACAGGTTGCCGATTATACTTCTACTGCGTATGGTCTAAAACTTAAAGATAACCGTCTATATGTTGTTTCTCCAGCCAGTGATAAGATTGTTAAGGTTGCTGTTGGCGGTCAAACGCTATCAAACACTTCAGGTGCCTATGATAAAGCGAACCTATCTATGTTTGGTACGGTTACAAAGAGCTGGGATGTAGCAACTGCTACCAACTCTGTTGCCGGTGTTATTAAACTGGCATAAAATTATTGTAATACAGATTATTTAAAATCTATATTTATTTTGCAAAGGAAAGAAAGGAATTTTTATGGCTAATACTACTAAGAAAACTACTGCAAGAAGCAACACTACATCAACAGCAAAGTCAGATTCTGTCAAAAATGATACTGTTAATGCTGTTTCGAATGAAGATATGATTTCAGAGTTAAAAGCACAAGTTGAGTCATTAACAAAACAACTAAAAAATGCCACCAATTCTACTGCATCTAAAACTGACGTTACTACAAGAAAAGTGGTTGTAGTTTCGTTAATTAACAATCAAGCCACGCTATCAACCGAAAAGCATGGTGGTGGAGTAAAATACAATTTTCCACAATTCGGCTCTTCTCGAAGAATTAAATATGATGACTTGGAAAAAATTGTAAATACCTGTAAGGAAGTTGCAACTGACACTCATACAAAAGATTCATTTTTTGAACGTGGTGAGTTTTGGATTGCCGATAGCGACGTTGTAGAAGAACTTGGTTTGTCAGATTATTACAATACAATTCTTGACAAAAAGAAGATTGATGAAATTGTAGAGCTTAAAAACACTACCGCAGTTTCTCTTTTTGAGGGTGCAAATCCAGAGATTAAAGAAACCATTGTTAGACTTATGGTAGATAAGATTAACAATGGTAAGGTTTATGATTTGAATCTTTTACACAAGATTGATGTTGCTTTTGGTAAAAGCGTAGAAGAGTTAGCTGCAAAAACTAAAAAGTAAGGAGAATCAAAAATGGGAACTCCTTTTACTAACATTTACGACCTAGCTATGGTTACAATTAGAGATTATCGTTTAGATAATTTAGCAAAAACTGATATTAAGGCATTTTATTTGGTTTTAAACGGATATTTAGTTAATGCGATTGCTGATTCTTCTGATTGTTTAGTTGATTTATCATATGATTTAGAAACGGCTTCTTTGAATATAGATGTTCCGTTTAGAGTGCAAACTATTCTTGCAAACTTTTTAATTTATCGTTGGTTTACCAGTTTAGTTAACGATATTACACAGGTAAATTTAAAATTGCAAGGCAGAGATAAGAAAACTTTTGCAGAATCTCAAAATTTAAAAGAAAAAGCAGTATATGTAAATGATTTGTATAAAAAAACAAATCAAATGTGTGTTGACTATCAAAAAACCAACTTAATATCTATTTTTGAAAAAGTTAATGAATAAGGAGAATGTGTATGACAAAAAGAGAAAAAATTATACGCATTCACAAAATTTTATATGCAAAAGAAGACTTTGATAACGTTGAACGTCCAGATTGCACCTTAGATGTTTTTCAAAAAAGTATTTCAAACTGCATAATTCGAATGAGCGGATTGCAGAACATGAATAGTGAATTAAAAGAAAACATTTTAGAAACTTTAAATGGAATTTTAAAATTAAGTGAAACAATTACGCATGATGAGGTGCGTTCGGCTATTTTGGGATTAATGAATGATATAGATAGGGGTGAATGATGTGTTGTATTATACTAATTATTTAGACAACCTATCAAAAACTCCAAATGATGAAAATCGTGGATTAGTTGACGCATTTATTGATTCACAGTGGAGAGACAGTACACTTTTAACCGTTGTTGAAGAAGAAACCGTTGTTGGTTCTGGAATATATAATCAAATAGAAGTTTGGAAAAATACAGTAAGTAGCTTTGATACTAGAGTTATAAAAAACGAAAAAGATTATCGCAGATTGCTTTTTGATTCTGTGACGCACCAATCCAATCGTGGACGGATGTATAAATTTAACGATTCTTATTGGCTTGTATATGACCCTACAAATGAAGAAGAAGTTTATAGCGAAGTCTTAGTCAGACGTTGTAATAATACCGCAAAATGGATTGATGCTGATACGGGTGAGATAGTTGAAATGCCATGTATTTTAGATTATGATATTTCCGCAACAAATCCAAAGGTTAATAAAGATGTAATTGTGGCAAATAGTAGTATCACAATGATTATTCAAGGCAATGACAAAACTCATAAATTGTCTCCAAATCAGCGTTTTATTTTTAATTCAATGCCGTATAAATTTATTGCTTATAATAATTATATGCAAGACAATTACACAACACAAGATGTTCCACTTTTATTTATGGATTTGGATTTTGATACACAAAAACCTTCAGATGATGTTTGTAACGGAATTGCAGATAGAACACTATACGATTTCAAAGTTATTATTAATGAAAATCCAGTAGAACAGGTTCAACAATATTCTGGTAGTTTGACTGCAACGGTGTTATTGAACGAAAGTACGTTGGATAAACAAGTAAAATGGTCTAGTAATGATTATGCTACCATTGATGAAAATGGTAATTATGTGTTAACTGGAAATGTTGGTTCCGTAGCAGAATTAACAGCATGGTTTGGTTCTTTTTATGATACGATAGAAATAACAATATTAAATGCTGTTGATGATTTTTATGAAATTGTAATTTCTCCAATGATAGCTGAAATATTTGAACAAGAAACATGTGTTTTTGAAGTAAATGTGTATTTAAATGGTGCATTACAGCCTGACATAATATCAGTTTCTGCGAGTGGGCCAAATTCAGAGTGTTATAGTTTGTCTCAAACTGATAATAAATTTACTTTAACAAATTTAAAACAGTCTAGTATTCCATTGTCTTTGGTTTTTACTAGCGGAGAATTGAATAAAACAATACTCGTTAAATTGAGTGCGTTATTTTAAAGGAGGGGTATAATATGAGTGATTTTACTTCCGTAAATAAGTTTAGTTCAATGCCATTTATACCCTATAATATTATATCTTATTTGGCCAAAGATGATAGGGCAAATGGATTATTTAAGTTATTAAAGTATAGCTCTTATGAAGCATTGGATATGCCGGATTTGACACTTTCTGAAAAATTACAAATGATTTATAAGAATCAACCAAATCAAAATGATTTTAGTATATTTCTACACAGATTGGTCGAAAACGAAGAATTGGTTGAAAGAACAATTTTAAAAGTATATAAGCACAATACAAAACCGGAAGATTCTCAACGAGCAGTTGTTTGCTATGAATTTGATGTTTTAGTGGGTGCAAAAACGCCATTGGTAAAATATCAAAACATTCCATGTTCCCGCAAAGACGTTGTAGAAATGTTTTTGCTTAACTGTTTAAAC
The DNA here is from genome assembly GCA_023457875.1 of Bacillota bacterium. Taxonomy (GTDB): domain Bacteria; phylum Bacillota; class Clostridia; order Lachnospirales; family Cellulosilyticaceae; genus Cellulosilyticum. The sequence continues at coordinate 8,459 of JAEXBC010000296.1, forward strand.
GGCGCAGATGTTAATGCTGTTGGTTGGTTAAAGTTTGATGCCAGATTATCTAGGTATTGTCAGTCTGCTATGGGAATTGGAAATAATACTACTTATGATGGCACTGGTATTGTTATGGCGGTTCAAGTGGTGGATTTAGATGATAAAAGATGTTAAGTCTTTTGTAAAAAGATATGCCGCATTTGATGAACCTATTCCGTTTAAAGGTCTGCTTATATATCCAATATTGTTGAAACAATATTATGATTTTAAAGTTTCTTATGATATTTTGTGTATTGAAAAAGATAAAATACCAAATCCAAAAATAATTTCTATGAAATATTTGGATTTCATTTTTAGTGTAGTTGCGCTTGATACAAATTTTGTTGATGAAAAACATGATTTTACAAAAGGAAAATACAATATTGAAAAATTAATTTTGATACTATGCTTATCACTTCATGTTGTGGCAGATGACATTAGAATTATAATGTCTAATGGGCATTATAAACTTATTATTAACTCTATTGAAATAAATTCTGATGATTTTGATGATTTTCGTAGAATTATATTATATCAAAATTTAATTGATTACAATGAAGAATTTGTAAATCCAGAAGTTAAAGAGGCAATGAATGAGTATTACAGGTCTAAAAATAAAGGAATTGTAATGCCAACGTTGGAAGATAAAATGTCTGTGATTTCTGCTGTTAATGGGTTATCTAAAAAAGATTTTATAGAAATGACAATTCGTGAATTTGATATGATATTTGAAAAGTGTGTTGATTTGGTAGACTATAAAATTTATAAAACAGCAGAATCGAGTGGGAATGTTAAGTTTGAAACTCCAATTGAACACTGGGTGTATCATAAGCCAACTGATTTATATGCAAAGGTATTTAGCTCATATGATACTTTTAAAAAAGAATTTGATAAACAATAAAAAACAAGGAGGAAATTTATGGGTTTAGTTTTATATGGCCTTGTAGATGCTGAATATCGTTCAAAAACAGATAACAGTTTAATTTTGAGCGCAAGAACGTATCTTAAAGGCGGCATTGAAGTTTCAGCCAGTGAACTAAACATTAAAGGTGGTTTAAACAATAAGCTGCTTGCACGTTTGTTCACGGACGGTATGTTTGCTGTCAATGCAGAAGATGCCCTGTTTGATTTCAATTATGTGCGTATGGCGGTGGGTTCGCTGCCAACTATTGGCGGAGATATGATTATTGAGCCGGAAACAATAACAATCACAGCGCCAAATACAATTACTGTTACTCAAACACCGGTACCGTGGAATGGAGAAATTTGCGGTTGGTATAAGTTGGCCGGAACAGATAATGCTTGGCAGAAGATTACTTTTACTGGGAAAAACGCTACCGTAACCGGATTAACGGTTGGACAAGTTGTTTGTGTTCAGTATAATGTTACTAACGCTGCTTTAAAGGTTATTACTGTTCCATCAACGATTGTTCCAGAAGTCGTGTGGCTTACTATGCGCGCAGCGCTATTTTATGCTAGCGATGGTAGCACAAAACCATCTACTCGCGCCGGTACTCTTATTATTGATGTTCCGAACTTTCAATTTAGCCCCAACACCACGTTTAGTTTTGATAATGGTGGCGCATCTACTACGAGCTTGTCTGGTACCGCACTAGTTGATTACTCTGGTTCTGTTGGTTGTAACAATCAGGGTCAATATGCATATATTAAGGAAGTTGACCTTGATGCAAATTGGTACGATACATTAACAGGGTTATCTGTTCCGGGTGGAGAAATTACAATGACCACAACTGATGCAGATTTAACCTTACAGGTTCTTGGTATTTTCTCTGGAACCCTTGTAAGTCCAGTTAGCAACGCTAACTTAACTTTCGTTTCTGGCACTCCGGCTACTGCTACCGTGGTTGCCGGTGTAATTCACCCAGTGGCTG
>JAEXBC010000297.1 GCA_023457875.1 Bacillota bacterium
GCTTTATAGTGTGCTTTATGTTTCAATGTTTTTTCTTACTTATTACTTTAGTAGATCAATCTATGGCGCCTATATTCAAAATAACGAACACTTATACTTTTTGAAAAACTATAATATCACCCTTGCATTTGCAGTTTTGATTTCATTAGTTTTATTTTTGAGCCTTGGTCATTATTTAGTAACCATGCTGCTGACACCTATTAAAGATATGACTACAAAGGTAAAAAATATAAATGGAAATGATATGATGACTAGGTTAGATACAAATCTTTCAAAAGATGAACTCAAGGATTTGGCCACTACCTTTAATCAAATGATGGATCGTATTCAAGTCTATGTAGAGCGCCAGACACAGTTTGCATCTGATGTTTCTCACGAATTACGTACGCCACTTGCCATCATTCAAGGCTATGCGGATATGCTAGAACGTTGGGGTAAAGAGAACCCCCAAATTCTAGATGAAAGTATTTCTTCTATCAGACAAGAGACCACCAATATGAGTGCCCTACTTGAAAAACTACTTTTCTTATCTCGTAGCGATAAACACACTCTAAAGGTAGATATGACTTCTATTAACCTGTCTGAGCTCTGTGAAGCCATTCTCAAAGAGACAAGCTTTATTGATGATGCGCATCAGCTTATATCTAAAATTAATCCCGATGTTTTTCTTTTAGGCGACGCCTCCCTCATTAAAGAGCTGATTCGTATCTTAATAGATAATGCCATAAAATATACGCCAGAAGATGGTAGCATTACCTTAGGCTGTGCTAAAACCAATCAAAATGTTGTTATCTCTATAAAAGATACAGGTATAGGTATTGCAAAGGAACATATTCCTTTTCTTTTTGAACGCTTCTATCGTATAGATGAGGCGCGTAATAAAAATACAGGGGGGACAGGTTTAGGATTAGCAATCGCTCATCAGATTGTTTTAACCCATAATGCCAAAATTTTTGTTAATAGTGAACTTAATGAAGGAACCGAGTTCATTATTTTCTTTCCTACTGATGAAGAATAATATGGCATATTTTTTTAAACTTGGTATATACATTTATACCTCTTTATATAATGATTTATAATATGTGTCTCATTGGTTCATAATAAGTATCTATACTATATATTTATCTCTATTCATTTAAAAGGAGTGATTTTATTTTGTCTGCAGTCGAAACGCTAAATAATCCTTATTACGAAATTAAAACTCTTATATCCCAAGAAAAGTTTGCTTTAGCTGAGGAAAAACTTCATGCCATTTCAGATAAAATTGCCCAGTGGCATTTTTTATATAGCTGTATTCTTGTGAATAAAGCTTGGTTTGATTCTGCAAAGAATCACCTTGAAACAGCCATTTCTATGGATCCAGACCATAGTGAATATAAGAAAGCTCATGTTGCCCTTATGGGACGTTATCGTCGTTATGGCAATACCTACTATGATGGTCCTCGTAGGCATCATAGAGATTGTTGTTGCTGTTGTTGTGATGATTGTCATGTAAGCTGCTGCGATTTAATCTGCCTAGATACTTGCTGCGAATGTATGGGCGGAGATTTGATTGAGTGTATCTAACCACCTACTGTTAAGAACAGGATAAAGGAGTGTTTTTGTTGTTTGGCTATGTAACTCCGCTTAAAGATGAATTGAAAATAAGAGAATATAATACCTTTAAAAGCTATTACTGTGGTCTTTGCTTTCATATAAAAAAAGACTTTGGAAACTTTCCGCGAATGGTTCTAAACTATGATATGACTTTTTTAGCCCTTGTTTTAGATGGCTTAAGTAGTGATGAAACCCATCAAAAAATGAAGAAATGTTTTACAAATCCTGTTAAGAAAAAGCCTGTTGTCATAGATAATGCGTCTCTTTCATATGCAGCTGCGATGAATGTAGCCTTAGTTTATTATAAATTATTAGATGACGTGGCAGACGATAAAAATGTGAAAAGTAAAACCCTGGCCTGTTTCTTAAATCATTACAAGAAAAAGTTTAGCCCCCAGATTCAAAATATTACTGGGGTCATACAGGACAATTTAAGTCTTCTCACTTCACTTGAACGGGACAAGAACTTTGAATCCATCGATGAAATCTGTCATCCTTTCAGCCTCATCGTAGCTAATATTTTTCAAATGTATCCCTATCCTATTATCGATGATAGTGAAAAGGTGCGAGAAAATCTATTTCAATTTGGCTATGCCCTTGGCAAATGGATTTATATGATAGATGCGCTAGACGATTTAGAAAAGGATATGGAAAAAGGAAAGTTTAATCCTCTTGATTTTTTATATAATAAGAAAAACTTACCCTTTCAAGAGCTCTTAGAGCAAATTAAAGAAACAGTAAGTTTTACAATATTAAACTGTGGTTATAACTGTCAGCTTTACTTTAGCAAATTACCTATAACGAAAAACAAGGAAATTATTACAAACATTATTGAGCTTGGTATGATGGATCAATATAATAAAGTAACCCATAATTGCCAATGTACCAAGAAGCAAAGGAAGTGAGTACAATCTTAAAAGCAAAGGATATTACCTTAGGTGGCATTTTATCAGCACTTACCGTTATGATTCTATACTTAACGCGCCTGCTTCCCATCAATAAATTAGCACTCTTAACCTTAGCTTCTCTGATGGTGCCTATAGCTTTAATGCGAAGTAATGTAAAGACAGCCCTATTAGTCTATATCAGTTCTACCTTTTTAGCTTTTTTACTTGTTCCTATGAATATAGCCCTAATGTATGCCAGATTGTTTGGCCTTTTTGGTATCATTAAATATTTTATAG
>JAEXBC010000298.1 GCA_023457875.1 Bacillota bacterium
ATGCCATTACAAAAAGAGAAATTCCCTTTTTAATTTTTATTCTTCTGTCTATAATCGGAAAAACATCTAGTACCTCTGCAAGTGCAATAATGAGTACCCCCACAAAGATGCCAAATGCAAATAAAAAAAGACTAATAAAAATGCTCCATGTGCTAAAGCGAATGTCCCACATAGAGAAAATACTTCCTATTAAAGCACCTAATATAATGGCATTTTCATACCACTTTGCATAATGACCGGTTTGACTCCGGTGTGCCATGAGTGGGATAACGCCTATAATCGTTATGAATGCAACTACCCCACCGGAAATCATTATTCCAGAACCTAAACCCATAAGGATGCGCAGAATAATGGCTAGTGGTTTTGTGATCAAGGTTCTCCCCTCCGTTTATCTGTAATACTCTCTATTTCACAATTTTCAACATCTATATCATATTTTTTGATTTCAACTTGCATTGGGGTTGGATCATCTGTGACCTTTTTCATACCAAAATGATTAAAAAACACTACTGTGCCAAAGGCAATTCCAAAAGAATAAGGCACCGTGAGCCATGTTGGCTGCTGCACCTCTTCTCCCGTTAGGACGCGGTTCAGAATAACAAAGGTCTTTGCTAATGAAGTATCTGTATTATAAGCCATAATAGCGATACTTGCCCCTGCAAAAATGATGATACATATGCCTATCACCTTAAGCCACTCCAAAACATCATGTTCTCTGGGGGCCTTTTTGCGGTACTCAATGACGACATCAGGATCTCCTACACTCTGCACATCAGCGTTAGGATAAGCCTTCCAAATTGCATTAATAATATCAATAATGGTAATGATATAGCGCCCATTCTGAGTGGTGTCTGGTACAAAGAAAATCTTCATTTGGTCCACTTTTGCTTTTATTTCTGGTGGAGCCGCAATATCTGCAACATCGCCAATTGAGGCGCTATTCTGAGCTTGTAAGGTTTTTCGCTTATATGCCCTCACATAAATGGTACAATTTTGCATATTCATGCTTCTCACCCTTATCTACAAACATCCCACCGCTATAATCTGATGTGTTTTTACTATCAAAATACATATAAGCAGTCAATAAGCCACCAACTATCATCAGGCTAAGTAAAGCAAAAATAACGATTTTTTTCATTTCATAACCTCCCAACAGTCTTATTCCTCTTTAGTTTTTCCTTTTAGCTAGATATTATTCCTAAAATGGCGTATACTTCATAAAGTCGCTTTTCAAAAAGAATGTTCTGCACCCTCATCAATCTTGTTAGCACCTCAAAAAAGGTACAAAAAAAGCAAGAATGGGGACACATTCTTGCTTTTTTGTACCGCTTTGAATTTAGTGTTCTATGAAGCTGCTTAGCTTTTTATATTACTGATATTTCATAAATCCTTCCCGTTTTCTTTCAATCATCTCATCAATTCGCTCAATATAATCTTTTAAGCTTTTTACATTAGGCACCCGATCGAGGCGTTCACCATTTTCATAAACCAGCTTAGATATGCCTCCTGCTCCTAAGGCAATAATGCTCTCTTTTTCCTCCATAATCTCTATATTGTAGATACATTCTGTACCTGGCTTTGCATAGCCTACATTTTCAAAATTACCAAGCATATTTTTTTGACGATACATATAGTAAGGCTCTAAATGAAGTGCTTTCATTTGTGTTTCACAAAGATCTAGCATCTTTTCAATTTTTTCACCTTCCTTAAGAACATATTCCTCTTCATGCTCTCTAATCTTCTCCTTGAGTCTAGAGGCACGTTTAATAGCCAGTGTATGGACGGTAATGTTTTCTGGGGCTAACTTACTAAGGGCCTTTAAAGTATTGGCCACATCCTCCACATCTTCTCCCGGTAAGCCTAGAATCATATCCATATTAATGTTGGTGTGCCCAACCTCCCTTGCCTCATGAAAAACACGTATGATATCCTCCACACGGTGCTTTCTTCCTATTGCATCTAGTGTCTTTTGATTCATACTCTGAGGATTAATGGAAATGCGCCCCACCCCTTCTTCTTTCATGATCCATAGTTTTTCCTTAGTAATCGTATCCGGCCTTCCAGCTTCAAGGGTATATTCTTCAATCTCACTTAAATTAAAATGCCTTTTGATATGCTTAAGGAGCCTTGAAAGTTGGTCTTCATTAAGGCTAGTAGGTGTGCCGCCTCCAATATATAAGCTACGTATAGGTGAGGATTTTTTAACACTTGCTACAAATTCAATTTCTTTAAACAAAGCAGCCAAATAAGCTTCTACCTGATCAGCTGACTTTTCTAAGGAGTATGCTGTAAAGGAACAATAGACACATCTTGTTGGGCAAAAGGGAATCCCAATATATACATTGATTTCCCCTGGTTTATTCTTTTGCAAAACAGCAAGTTCCTTTTTGGCTACCGTCGTCATAAGCGCTCTTTTGCTGACACTTGCCCTATATTCCTTTTCTAAATACCCATCTAGCTTTTCATCGCTAATACCTGTTCTTAAAATTTCATGTACGATTTTGGTAGGTCTAATCCCCGTTAAAATTCCCCAAGGCATTGTCCTTTTCGTATAGGCAACTAGGGTATCATATACTGCTTTTTTAAGTGCCTGCTTAACCTTTCTTTTATGACTGATTATATCCAAATTCTTTTCTACCTCATAACTTGCCTCAAACAAAGTTTGATCACTTGCCTTGAGATAGGCAGAGGCTTTTTCATGCTCATAAAGGGTTTCTAAAGTTAATGCCTCATGAATATAAGGCAAAAAAAGATTAACGACATGGGATAATTCAAATGCTACATCATGACCTTTACATACTAAATTAATCATTTTTCTATCACTGCTTCCTATCGCTCTGTACATCTTTCAATCATAAAAATGAAAGTGTGGATTTGTTTCCTTCTCTTTTTTAACCGTTGTGGCTGCCCCATGTCCTGGATAAAGTATGGTTTCTTCAGGTAATGTAAAAATTTCAGCGCGTATTGAACTTAATAGACGGTTAGAATCGCCCCCAGGCAAATCAGAACGACCTATGCTTCCCTCAAAAATAATGTCGCCTACAAAGGCAATATGCTCTTCTTGAGAATAGTATGCTACACCATCGGCGCTATGACCTGGTGCATAAATCACTTGAAGCTTTTTATTTTGAGATGCATTAAGTGCTAGGCTATCCCCATGAGCTACATATAAATCTGCCTCAAAGGTAAAAGGCCTATCAAATTCAATAGATAGGTTCCAACTGGCATCCTCTAAATATTTCTTTCCCTCCTGGTGAATCACAATAGGCGCACCTAGGGCTTCTCTAAGAAAGGCGGCTGCTCCAATATGATCCACATGTCCATGAGTAATTAAAATCTTTTCAATGCTATATCCGCCTTCTTGAATGACGCTAAGTAATCGACTCGCTTCAGCGCCTGGGTCAATAATGAATCCATGCTTTGTCTCTTCATCTATCCATAAATAAGTTTGCTCTTGCAAAAGTCCTACTGTGATACACTTTATCATAACTATTCCTCCACCTTTTGAATGTGCCATTATTTACCTATCTCAAAATAAAAGCCTTCAATAAGAAGGCTTTGAAAACGCTAAATGTATTTACGAAGATACACGTATGATTTCCAGTACATCTCGTACTGCATTAATTTTCCTTGTTAGTTCCTCTAACTGATAAACATCATGGATTTCTATCTTCACATTAAATATAGCATTCATCTTGGTTGTCTTTGCATTAAAGGATTTAACAGGGAGCTTCATATCCGTTAAAATCTTAGAAATATCCATGATTATATCTAAGCGATCTAAGCAAGTAATCTGGATTTCAGTAACATAGGTACGTTTTTGGGTCTCTTGCTTTCCTTCTAGCCAGCTTGCTTCAATAAGACGCTCTTTTTCTTCTGGTGGCATATGAAGTACATTAACACAGTCGGCACGATGAATGGATACTCCACGTCCTCTGGTAATATAGCCAATAATTTCATCTCCAGGTAATGGTCCACAGCATTTAGAAAAACGTACTGCAATATCCCCAACACCCTTTACGATAATCCCACTAGAATGTTTCTTGCGAGCAGCGACTTGCTCACTATCTTCGCTAGAGGTTTGGATAATGGGTTCTGGCGTAACAAGCTCCTTTTTCACCTTAAGGGTCTCGTCAATGAGCTTTTGAATAATTTGACGTTCCTTCATGCTACCATAACCAATCGCTGCGCAAATGGCATCCCATGACTTCATACCATAACGTCTATAAATAATCTCTACCACAGCACTATCTGTCAAATAGGATAAATTATAGCCTCTTTGCTTTGCAGCAATCTCTAAGAGTTCTTTTCCTTTTATAATATCCTCTTCTTTAAATTGCTTACGAAACCATTGATTGATTTTAGTTCTAGCTTGGG
>JAEXBC010000299.1 GCA_023457875.1 Bacillota bacterium
CCAGCAGGCATTGTGGTCCATACTGGTGACTTTAAAGTAGATTTCACACCAATTAGTGGTGCACCAATAGATTTACATCGCCTTGCGGAGATTGGCAAAAAAAGAGTATTAGCCTTATTGGCAGATAGTACAAATGTAGAAAGACCTGGCTATACCCAATCAGAAAAAATAGTAGGCGCTAAGTTTGAGGATGTATTTGCCTATAATGTAGACAAACGTATTATGGTAGCAACCTTTGCTTCTAATATTGACCGTGTGCAGCAAGTGATTAATGCAGCTTATAAGTACAAACGTAAGGTGGCTGTTATAGGAAGAAGCATGGTCAATGTGGTTAAGACAGCCAGTGAGCTAGGCTATTTAACCATGCCTGAAAATACCTTGATTGAGCTCAGTGATGTGAAACGATATCGTGATGATCAGATAGTACTTATTATGACAGGAAGTCAAGGTGAGCCAATGGCTGCTCTTTCAAGAATGGCAACCTCTGAGCATAAACAAATTGATATCAAACCAGGAGATGTGATTATATTAAGCTCTACGCCAATACCTGGTAATGAAAAGACTGTATCTAAAGTCGTTAATGAGCTCTATAAAAAAGGCGCTAAAGTCATTCGTGAGGATACTCACGTATCTGGGCATGCAGCCCAAGAAGAACTTAAGCTCATTCACACCTTGATTAGACCTAAGTATTTTATACCTGTACATGGTGAGTACAGACACTTACAAAAGCATACAGAGCTGGCAGTAGAGCTTGGTATGAAACGTAACAACATCATTATTCCTTCAATTGGAGAAGTAGTGGAGCTTTCTCAAGAAGGCATTAAGGTAGTGGGAAATGTGCCATCTGGTCAGATTCTTGTGGATGGTTTAGGCGTTGGAGATGTAGGAAATATTGTCCTTCGAGATCGAAAGCATCTTTCACAGGATGGTCTACTGATTATCGTTATGACTTTAGAAAAAGAGTCAGGCATGGTGGTAGCTGGACCTGACATTATCTCGCGAGGTTTTGTATATGTTAGAGAATCAGAGAATTTAATGGATGAAGCTAGAACAGTTGTTAGAAAATCATTAGATCGTTGTGAAAATAAACGTATTGTGGAATGGTCTCAGATTAAAACAATCGTAAAAGACGATTTACGCGAATTTGTATGGCAAAAAACAAAACGTAGTCCAATGATACTGCCTATTATCATGGAGGTATAAAGATCAAAAGGAGCTACCATGTGCTGAAATGATCAGCCTATGGTAGCTCCTTTGCCTATCATATAGTAGAAATAGCTTTACATATCAAGAAATAAAAAGGTGTTATTTTTTCTGTAGTTCTTTATAAAGCTTACGCAGTGCTTTCTTTTCGATTCTTGATACATAGGAACGGGAAATGCCCATCTGTTCTGCAATCTCACGTTGCGTCTTTTCCTCTTCATTATTGAGGCCATAGCGTAATAGTAAAATTTCCTTTTCTCTCGGCTTTAATAAAACGCGAATATGTTGATAAAGCTTTTTCACTTCAATATCTAATTCAACTTGATCAAAGATGGTATCATTCTCTGTACATAAAATATCTAAGAGACTAATTTCATTTCCTTCTTGATCCATGCCGATAGGTGCATGAAGGGAGGTTTCATAACGTTGTTTACGATTGGTGCGTATGCTCATCAGTATTTCATTTTCAATACAACGTGCAGCATAAGTAGCAAGACGTGTGCATTTATTAGGATCGAAGGAACAAATCCCTTTAATAAGGCCAATTGTACCAATAGAAATAAGGTCATCCATATCATTATTTATGGTATTATATTTTTTTACAATGTGTGCCACTAGTCTAAGGTTTCTTTCAATTAAAATATTTTTTGCAGCATTATCACCAGCTTGATAACGTTCTAGATATAGTTTTTCTTCTTCAGCTGATAAGGGTTGAGGAAAAGAAGAAATGCTACTGAAATATGAAAGGCAAAATAAGGGTAGCATATAAGGCCACCTCCAGAAGAAAGGGCTCATAATTAGTTTATGAAGGATTCAAAGAAAAGGTGTTCGTACTTATATAAAATTATCTAAAAAAGACAAACAAAAAATCTGCTTATAAGTACTAATCTTATAAGCAGATTTTTTCACCTACTTTATATGCTTTCTTAATATAGAGGGAACTGGAACAGGTGTATCACATTTAAAATGAAGGATTTGCTTGGGATGAGGAGCACTTTCAACCAATTGGCCTTCTTCATTCCATAATTCCTGTAGGGTGAGGGTGATACAGTTGCCCTTTGGCACAAGAATTTCAACTTCATCTCCTACACAGAATTTTCGTCGTTGTTCTACAGTTACCACGTGGGTATCTTCATCATAAGCAGTGATCATACCAGAAAAATCATATTGCCTTACATATGAATTGTGAGTATAGGTCTGATCCTTATCGGTTGGCGAATGTTGATAGAAGCCAGTAGTAAATTCACGATGACTCGCTTTTGAGGCTTCGGTTAAAAAATAATCTTTTTTTGCTTCAAAGGCAGAAGGGCTTTCTAGATAAGTATCAATAGCTTCACGATAAGCCTTTACAATAGTCGCAACATATAAAGGTGTCTTCATACGTCCTTCAATTTTAAAGCTATAAATGCCTGATTCAATAAGCTGAGGAATATATTCAATCATACAAAGATCTCGTGAATTATAAATATAGGTACCATGAGCATCTTCTTCAATAGGCATATATTCACCTGGTCTTGTTTCCTCTACAACATGATATTGCCATCTACAGGGCTGTGCACACTCCCCGTGATTGGCATCACGATGGGTCATATAGTTACTTAATAGGCACCTTCCTGAATAGGCCATACACATTGCACCATGAACAAAGGACTCAAGGTCGACGTCTTCTGGTAAATGCTCACGCATCGCTCTGATTTCGTCAAAGGAGAGCTCACGAGCAGTGACAATACGCTTAGCACCTAGTTTTACCCAAAAAAGCGCAGAGTAGTAGTTGGTATTATTAGCTTGGGTAGAAATATGAACCTCCATATTGGGAAGGGTTTCACGAACCAAACTAAATACTCCAGGGTCGGCTACAATAAGGGCATCCACACCAATGGATTCTAAATAAAGGAAGTATTCCTTCATCCCTTCAAAATCTTGATGATGAGCAAATATGTTAACTGTGACATAGACTTGTACCCCATGTGCATGGGCAAAGGCAATACCCTCCTCCATTTCTTCAGGGGTAAAATTCTTAGCTTTAGCCCGAAGACTATATTGATTACCACCAATATAAACGGCATCTGCACCATACAGTACAGCAATTTTTAAGTTTTCTAGGCTACCTGCTGGTGCAAGTAGTTCTACCTTCTTATGATGACTCATTTTTGTGTTCCTCCTATTTTATAAGTTAATGCCACGCCATCACCAATAGGAATAACGCTGGAGCTTAATCCCTCACTATGGGTGATTGTCCATAAAAACTCTCTAAGGCGAGAGTGTGTTGTTCTTTGCCTTCTATCAATGAGATAGCGTGAACGTGCCACCGTACCTTTGTGAAGCACATTGTCTGTAATCAGTAGTCCATTTGGCTTTAATAAACGAATACATTCAGGCAAAAAGTTAATGTATTGCCCCTTTGCACAATCCATAAAAATCACATCAAAGCTTTCCTCTTGCAGGGTAGGTAAAGTAACAGCAGCATCCCCCTCAATGATTTCGATGATATCTTCAAGACCAACCTTTTTTATATTTTTTCGTGCTTGTCTAAGCATATAGTCAAAGCGTTCTAAAGTAATAATCTTTCCGCCTTCATTTAGAAATTGACTCATAAAGATGGAGGAATAGCCAACTGCTGTTCCTATTTCGAGTATGGTACTAGGCTTAATTAAGGAAAGCTGAACTTTAATAAAGTCTGCAACCTCTGGCTTAATAATGGGCCAAGTTTCTGCTTCAATCGCAATTTGATGCTCTATATCAGCTAAAAGTGATGAGTGGGGCGGCGTGTGAAGTGCCCGAATATATTCAACGATGTAACTGTAGTTAATTTCACTCATAATAAGTCCCTTTCTAATTTATTCCCTTATGTCAATATAAAGGAAAAGTACGATGAATTCAAGTATTAAATAGAGGTCAATTTAATAAACGGGGAAGTTAAGTAGATCTTCCCCGTTTTTCAAAGCATATATTTTATTCTTTAAAATTGATATCATTATTCTGCTTGTAACGTGCCTTCGCCTGGGAATGCTCCTGACTGGTGGCACTAAAATAATGACTGCCAATCTCATCATCATCCACCACAAAGAAAAAGTAATCGTGCTGGCTTGGTGAAAAGGCAGCTCTAATACAAGCCTCTCCAGGACAGCTGATGGGACCGATAGGTAAACCATTATATATATAAGTATTATAAGGACTATCCTTAGCTAAATCATCTGTAGAAAGGTTCGCCTTACGTTTATTGAGGATATATTGAATGGTAGAACACATTTGTAGGGGCATATTCTCATTGAGGCGGTTATAAATAACACCTGAAATAATGGGACGCTCTTCATCTAGCTTCGCTTCTTGCTCGATAATAGAAGCAATAGTCAATAACTCATGCAAGCTATAGGAGGTGTTTGCTGCAGTATAGTTTGAAATAACATCTTCAAAACGACTAAGCATCATCACAATGATTTCTTCAGAGGACATCCCTTTTCTTACGATGTAAGTATCAGGAAAAAGATAGCCCTCTAGCTTGTACTTATAATCATTACGATAGGGAATATCTTTTAAAAAGGGGAAGTCTTCATCATAGTTTTTGGTGGTAACTGCCTTTAAGAAATCCTCTTGGGTGACAATACTCTTTTTTTCTAAGGTTTCAGCAATTTGAGTAATAGTATAACCCTCAGGAATCGTGAATTTTATAGTTTCCTCTTCATCCTTTAAACTAGTGGTAAGACGCTTTAGCATTTCTGTACTGGACATATTACTGCTTAAATCATATTCACCAGGAATAAACCCTGAATCTAAATGCGCAAGCTTTGCCTCAAGCTTAAAGTAATTAACATCTGTAATAAATCCTTGTTCACAAAGGGCAGTGGCAATTTCATCTATGGTGGTATCCTTTGTTATGGTAAGATTTGTTGTAGAGATATTGGTACTTGCCTCACGAGCTGCTTCACTTTCAATAATATTGAAGGTATAGTCGTATGAGGAGGTGATGACTTTATGACAAGCCCAAATACCAACCAGTAAAATCACAAAACTCAATAAGGTGCTGAGGACTATTCGACTAACACCACGTTTTTTTTGCATAATAATCTCCTTAAATAATGACTTTAATTAAATTATAGCTATTTTCTGTATTTATTTCAAGACTAACAACCTAATCCATCAAAGTAGGACAGGTGTGGATGTACTGGCTAGATTGATGAAGGAACTTTTATTTAAAGGATAGCATATCAGAACCTACATTGATTATAACATATAGTAAATGTAGCAGTAGCTACCGAATAAATATTTTTTTAAGGTAAACTAATAGTATGACAGTAATCATAAAGGAGAACTTTTGAAGATGAGTAACCATTATTTTAACATAAAAGATACATTATACGATATTACAGAAAAATATAGTGAGACCATCGAGCTATTTGTAGCCTTAGGCTTTAGTCATATGAAGGACGAGCATATGAGAAAGAGTTTTGGAAAATCTATTTCATTAGAGGACACTTTAAGGCTAAAGAAAATAAGCATAGAAACTTTTGAAGCCCAGCTTGTAGAAAAGATTGAAAATAGTAATCCTAGCAGTTTAGCTTTAACACCAGAAAAGGAAAAGCTAAAAATAGCTGGCGTCTTACCTTGCCCTGTAAAAGTGCCTTTATTTGAAGCATTTGAGAAATGGCTTGGTGAAAATGACCTTCCTGTTACAATAGAGCATGAACTAAAGGCAGCTTCTATGGGTATCGATTGGTTAAAGCAGAGCTTAGCACACTCCACTAAGGAGGACTTGCCAGATTTGTTTATATCAGCTGGCTTTGAGTTGTTTTTTGATAAAACCATATTTGGAGGGCACCAAACAGAGCGTCTTTTTGGTGATTTAACAGACAACCGAAAATATCATGAGGATTTTCAAAATGACA
>JAEXBC010000300.1 GCA_023457875.1 Bacillota bacterium
CCTGGAAGACAATAACGAATGGAAAATTATTCATTGCCACATTTCACCCACTAAGCCTTCTTTGGAGTGAGCGTGCAAAGTCTATTAGGACTACACCTAATTTTACAAAAGCGCAAATACATTAAAAACGATTAGTAAAAATCAAATTATTGTGTTAATTCAAACATCTTGATAAATCAAGAATATTATAGCAAATGAGTATTTATTCAAGCATGGTACAACGACAAGACTTTATTGTTTGTTTATAAAAAGAATGCGCAACCAAAAGAAATGCTATCTTTGTAACTCAATTAATAAAACAGTTATATCCCATATATGACCCAACAAGCAATTAGTCTAAAAAACTTCCCAGAGAAAATATCTGTGCAAGATATTGCCGGACAGAAAATTAAGATACATTTTTATGGTCCGAAATCGTATGATAATCAGTTAGCATTGATTACTCATTATTTGCATAATAAAAATTTCATATCAGATTTTTCTCGTAAACAAGCAATTAAGTATCTTAAGGAATATATTCAATATAAATTCCCTAAACTAGAAATAACACCTAACATACTTAAAGATCCCTTACAAGCTGGAATCTTTGAGGATTTTTTTCACATACCATTTCCTGATCCTCAAAAACCTCTATTCACCTTTATAGATTTGTTTGCAGGAATGGGAGGTTTTCGTTTGGCAATGCAGAAGCAAGGAGGGAAATGTATCTTTTCTTCCGAATGGAATAGTTTTGCTCAAAAAACTTATTTTGCTAATTTTGGAGAAATGCCTTTTGGAGATATTACAAAAGAGGAAACTAAACAATATATTCCTCAATCTTTTGATATTCTATGTGCAGGTTTTCCATGCCAGCCATTCTCTATAGCAGGTGTTTCTAAAAAAAACAGCTTAGGAAGAGAGACCGGATTTAAAGACAAAACACAGGGAACTCTATTTTTTGATGTTGCAGATATTATTAGTCGTCATAGGCCTAAAGCTTTTTATCTCGAAAATGTAAAAAATTTAATATCGCATGATAAAGGAAATACGTTTAAGGTTATAATGTCTGTTTTAGAAGAGCTTGAATATTCTGTGCATTATCAAGTTATGGATGGAAAAGCGTATGTACCTCAGCACAGAGAACGTATTATGATAGTCGGTTTTGACAAAAGGCGCTTTAACGGTTGTGAAAAGTTTACTTTCCCAAAACTTGGTGAACCAACAAAGCGAATTAAAGATATACTCGATAATTACCCAGATTACAAATATACATTATCTGATAAACTATGGAATTATCTGCAAAGCTATGCAGAAAAACACAAAGCTAAAGGTAATGGATTTGGTTTTGGGATTGCCGATTTAAATGGTATTAGTCGAACCTTAAGTGCACGATATTACAAAGATGGATCTGAGATTTTAATACCGCAAGGTGAAGGAATTAATCCACGAAGACTTACCCCTAGAGAATGTGCTCGCCTAATGGGATATCCAGATGAATATATTATTAATAAAGTATCTGACCTTCAGGCATACCGACAATGTGGCAATTCTGTTGTTGTTCCTTTAATTACATCTGTATCAGAACAGTTAGTAACCGCAATATTAAAATAATAATGAGTGAAATTCTAGATTACACTATTGAAAATGTCAAAAAGTCTAAAGCTGCTTTTTGTCGTTTCATTACAGCAAACGATACAGGTAAAAATGGCTCTCATCAGGCTGGATTTTATATACCTAAATGTGCTGCTAAATTATTATTTGAAACACCAGGAGTAAAAGGTCAGAATAAAGATAAAACAGTAAAAGTGAAATGGCAGAATGATTTCACTACTGATAGTCGATTTATTTATTATGGAGAAAAAACTCGTAATGAATATAGAATTACTCGATTTGGAAAAGGATTTCCCTTTTTTGAAGACAATAATGTTGGGGACTTACTTATTATTACAAAAGAAACGGAAGATTACTATAACGGTATGATCCTTCAAACAGATGAAGATATAGATAGTTTTATGGCTTATTTTAATCTTTCGTCTGAAATGACTAATCAATTAATCAGTATTGATAATGTTCAGTCTCCAGATAAAAGATTTGATGCATCATTCGCCGAATTTATAAACAAATATACAGATTTTCCAGAGACAACAGTTATGGCACAATTTGCAAGGGAATGTTATAATCAATCATACCAGATTTCAAGAAATGGAATATGCAAGGATCCTGATTTATACATGCTGAAATGGATTGAGTCTGAATATGAATTATTCCGTCGCTTAGAAGAAAAAATATATAGTGCAATTTATAAGAATGCATTTAATAATTGTCAAGCCCTAATTGATTTTGCGAATTCAATTCTGAATAGAAGAAAATCTCGGGCTGGAAAATCTTTAGAGCATCACTTAGCAACAGTATTTACAATTGCCAATCTTAAATTTGAAGAACAAGTCGTTACTGAAGATAATAAAAAGCCGGACTTCATCTTTCCTAACGGAGAAGCATATCATAATTTATTATTTCCAGCAGAAAAGCTTGTTTTTTTGGGAGCAAAAACGACTTGTAAAGATCGATGGCGACAAGTATTGAATGAGGCAAATCGAATCGATACAAAATTTTTGTTCACTCTCCAGCAAGGAATCTCAAAAAATCAATTAAAGGAAATGAAACATGAACATTTGATTTTGGTAGTTCCGCAAGCATATAAAAAGTTTTTTGATAAAGAGTATCAAGATGAAATTTATACCTTATCTTCATTTATTAATTTCGTACACGAAACGCAGCAAACAAACCCTTATATTACAATACCTTAGTTTTTACTATTTTAAATAAAATGTAAAATAACATCTTATTTTGTGTTACATCTAGAAACTTTTGAATTGAATGTTTGCAACAAGATTGTCCAAAGTTTCTTGTCTATTAGCAGACTTCAATTGGCATTCCCAAATTGTTAATACTAGCCAACCTGCTTGCTGTAATTCTAAAGATACATCTAAATCTCGTTTTTTATTGGTATTAATTTTATTTCTCCACCATTCAGTACGTGTTTTAGGAAGAGTGAAATACCTACAATTACTATGACCATGCCAGAAACATCCATGCACAAATATTATGGTCCTATATCTTGGAAGAACTATATCAGGAACACCTGGTAGTCTTTTTTCATTAATACGGAAACGGAATCCTTTCTTAAATAAATACTGTCTGACGATCATTTCCGGCTTCGTATTCTTGTTTTTTATACAGGACATATTGTAACTTCGAATATCCTTTGTATGTACGTCTGCCATATCAATCTCATTAGTTAGATTACAAATATATAGATGTATTTCATAAAATGATATTATTACTACCACATAAACATTTAAATCGCTCAATTTTAACACTAGTAGAACGGTCTATTTCTTATTCATTTTAGTATATTTACGACCTGAAAGTCCACTTTCACAAAATAACACCTTTACTAATAGTAAATTAAATGACAACAACTTATCTTGAATCTAAGCCCCGGTACGAAATTCTCGACGGGCTGCGTGGAGTAGCTGCACTTATCGTAGTAGCCTTTCATCTATTTGAAACATATTCTCGGGGACCGGTATACCAAACCTTGAACCACGGTTACTTAGCAGTCGATTTCTTCTTTGTACTCTCGGGCTTTGTAATAGGTTATGCCTATGATGATCGCTGGAATAGCATGTCTCTGAAAGATTTCTTCAAACGCCGGCTGGTACGCCTACACCCCATGGTTATTATGGGTACATTGATTGGTGGAGCTTTTTTCTATTTTTCAGAAAGCCCTGCCTTTTCTCATATCATGCAAACTCCTTTGTGGCAAGTATTAT
>JAEXBC010000301.1 GCA_023457875.1 Bacillota bacterium
CATCCATTAAAAACAGCCTAAATTTAAGCATTAATAATCATAGGCTTATTAAGGCACGCTAAAAACAAGATAAATTTCTAAATATAGCTATAAATTTCCAGTTATATACATAGTAAAAGAGTGCCCCAAAACTATTTAATAGTTTCGCGACACTCCCTTCTTTTTGCAAATCATAAAGCAAACCCTTGATTTAGCATTAAACCAAGTCATAACATACCCGCGCGCCAAAATGTAATAGAGACATACTAAGGTTCTGCCTTTCTATTCCTGATTTTCAGACTTCCTCGTTTACTTGCGTTTGTAAATGGTATCCGAACCAAAGGAGTCAATTACATTCAGCGTATCTCCGTCGAGCTCATAGTCAAGTACCAGCGGCTCGGCATTGCCAGTATAAAGAAATGACAACTTGCCTTCTTCTACGGTATAGGTAAACTCCATCGAAGTCCCTGCAAAGTCATATGACCCTGTTCTATCATCCTTGAAAATATAAGTAAAGCCGCCATATTCATATTCCCATGTACCAATAACTGTGTCATTGTTGTTCCCACAAGCTGCCAGACACCCCAAAAGAGAGATGCCGAGCACCATTAACAAAGCCCTTTTTACGATTTCTTTCATTGTAATAATCCCCTTCTTGTATTAGTTTGCTTTTTCCAAATGGTAAATATAAAATTTGATACCATCGACATCATTTAGTTTTATTTTACCACATTTATATTTCATATAAAAAAAGCGGTATTAAGCCAATTATTATTGATGTGACCCCAATAAGTTAGACTTTATAGCGAAGTGGTTTTTACTGCTTCGCTATTTCTTTATGCAGCCAAGAGGCTGAGTCTGTATTCTACAGGACTCATCCATCCTAGTTTCTCTTTAATTCGTTTCTCGTTATAATACTTTATGTATTTGTCTATTGCCTCTTTCAGTTGCATATAGCTATAATAAACCACACCATAATACATCTCTTGTTTCATAATTCCAAAGAAGTTTTCCATTACAGAATTATCATGGCAGTTCCCCTTCCGGGACATACTTTGGAATATTTTATTTTCATTCAGCTTATGAATATAAGCCTTCATTTGGTAAGCCCATCCTTGATCCGAATGAAATGTACGCCTGTATTTACAATCGCTTGTAATTTTTATGGCTTCATTTAAAGCATTCATTATATTCTCAGCAGATGGCCGTTGTGAAATACCATAACTAATTATTTCTCTATTGCACATATCCATGAATGGATCCAGATAGAGTTTCTTGATGATCATTCGTCCTTTGTCATCTATATCATAATACTTAAATTCAGAGGTGTCTGTTGTAATCTTCTGGTGTGGAATATGCGTTTCAAACCTCCTGTGAATTCTATTAGGAGCAACCTTACCCACCTTGCCTTTATAAGAACTGTATTTACGGCTTTTTCTGGTAAACGAAGTAACTTGAAGACCTAGTTTCTGAACAATTCGTTGAACACGTTTCTTGTTTACAATGAGTCCTTGTTTTCTTAATACTCCATAAATCCGACGATAGCCGAAATCTTTGTTTTCTTTTCTAATTTCAAGGATTCTTTGCTCAAGATTTTCATCTGGATTTTCTCTATTAAAGCGTTTTTGCCAGTACATATATGTTGCTTTAGGAAAACCTGTGAATGCGAGAATATCTTTTAGTTTGAAGTATCCTCGGAGGCTGTGGATAATTCTCGCTGTTTTTTCAGAAGAGTTTCCTCCTCTAAACGCAGTCTCCTCAGTTCTTTTAAATAGGCATTCTCTATTCTTAATTTAAGTAATTCATCTTCAAGCTGTTTTACATGTTCAGCACATGAATCTACTGGTTTTGCTTCATACTGTTCTTTTGAGGTAAAGTTTTTAGATGATTTCAATGATTTCTTTCGTCCTTTCCGCTTTGGTCTTAAAGCATCAGGACCAGCAATTCTGAAATCATTAACCCATTTAGTAATCAATGGTGGATTATTGATTCCAACTGATAGAGCTAGTTCCTGATAAGAAACTTCCGTTGTTAAATATAACTCTACCACATGGAGTTTAAATTCAAAAGTATATGTTTCATTTTTTCTGGAACGCATTAATCCTTTATCACCAAACTCTTTGTAAGATTTAATCCATTGTTTTACATTGCTCGAAGCTGGAATTCCATACTTGTTGGCTAGATAATCAGCACCACCTTTCCTGATTAAATAATCTTGGACTACTTGTTTTTTAAATTCATAACTATATTTTGCCATTAAAAAACCGACCTCCCATAAGTTAGATTTTGAAGTCTAACTTTTAGGGGTCGGTTCATATTGCTTCATCCGCTTTTTTTTGAACGTGTTTTCTATATTTTATTAGGTAGTAAATCAGTCGTAAATTCTACTTATCTATACATAAAACCATTGACTTTATGGGATTTTACTTATCCAAGCTCTTCATCGTAGGAAATAATAATACATCTCTAATGGATACTGCATTAGTAAGTAACATAACAAGTCTATCTACACCTATTCCAAGGCCTCCTGTTGGGGGCAGACCGTACTCAAGAGCAGTTAAGAAGTCTTCATCAATCTCACAAGCTTCGTCATCGCCAGCTGCTCTAAGCTCTTCTTGGCGTTTGAAACGTCCTCTTTGATCAATCGGATCATTAAGCTCAGAAAAGGCATTAGCGTGTTCACGACCAACAATAAAGAGTTCAAATCTTTCAGTATACTCAGGGTCGTCGCTCTTACGTTTTGAAAGTGGTGAAATCTCTACAGGGTGCTCTGTTAGGAAAGTAGGTTGAATGAGATGTTCTTCAACAAATTCCTCAAAGAATAAGTTTAAAATATCACCTTTCATATGATGTGCTTCATAGGCAATATTCTTCTCTTTAGCAATTGCTCTTGCTTCTTCAAGAGTTTGAATAGCTCTAAAGTCCACACCTGCATACTGCTTAACAGCATCTACCATAGAAATTCTGGTAAATGGTTTTTCTAGGTCGATGGTTACATCACCATACTGTATAACCGCTGTTCCATTTACCTCTTTACATATATGTCTAATCATTTCTTCTGTGATATCCATCATATCGTTATAATCAGCATAGGCTTGGTATAATTCCATAATTGTAAACTCAGGATTGTGTCTAATAGACATTCCTTCATTACGAAATACTCTACCGGTTTCATAAACACGTTCAAAGCCACCTACAATAAGGCGTTTTAATTTAAGCTCTGGTGCAATACGCATATACATATCTATGTCTAGTGCATTGTGATGTGTCACAAAAGGACGTGCTGCAGCGCCGCCTGCAATAGAGTGAAGCACAGGTGTCTCAACTTCAATAAATTCCTTGCTATCAAGGAAATTTCTCATAGAACGAATAATGGCACTTCGTTTTAAGAAGGTATCTTTAACTTCTGGATTCACAATAAGGTCTACATAACGTTGACGATATCTCATTTCAGTATCTTTAAGTCCATGATACTTCTCAGGTAGAATTTGCAAGCTTTTTGATAGTAGTGTAACGGTTTTAGCACGCACAGATATTTCACCCTTTTGCGTTCTAAAAATGTATCCCTCTATCCCTACAATATCACCAATATCATATTTTTTAAATTCAGCGTAGCTCTCATCGCCAAGCTCATCTTTTCTAACATAGGATTGAATGCGGCCTTCTTGATCTTGAATAGCAATGAAGGATGCTTTTCCCATATCACGTTTTGCCATAATACGCCCTGCTACAGACAAATAGGTTCTATCTGACATTTCGTGTTCTTCTAAAGTACTTTCAATCTCTTCAAAGTGAGCCTTAGCTGTTTCGCTATGGGCTGTTACATTGTACTTGGTCATTTGAAAGGGATCTTTCCCTTTTTCTTGTAATCCAGCAAGTTTGTCGTATCTTACTTTAATTAACTCGCTTACATTTTGCTGTTCTTGAATTTGATTCTCATCAGTCACTTCTGACTCCTCCTCATTTGCACTTCTTAGTTTGTAATACCTAGAATTTCATATCTATCTTCACCCTCAGATGTTTCCACTGTCACAATGTCTCCTACTTTATGGTTGAGTAATGCCATACCAACTGGAGATTCATTAGAAATCTTACCATTTACAGGGTCAGCTTCGGTAGAACCAACAATCAGGTAATCTACCTCTTCGCCAAAGGTGTGATCAAAAAGTCTTACTGTATAACCAGGTTTTACAATATCAACTGAACCTTCTTCTGCCTCAATAACAACTGCATTCTTAAGCATTGTCTCAAGCTCTACAAT
>JAEXBC010000302.1 GCA_023457875.1 Bacillota bacterium
TTCCAAAACGCTAGTTATGGGTAAATCCAACTAGAATTTTAGATAGAATGAACGCTAAAAGTAACAAAGATTAAGGACAGGGAAGGAAAACCAAAATGAATGAAGTAGTTATTATTTACATAGTCGGTATGAATGTTTTAGGTTACTTAAGTATGAGAATAGATAAGAAAAAAGCAATTGAAGGAAAGCGCCGCATCTCAGAAAAGAGATTATTTATGTTTGCATTATTAGGAGGAAGTTTAGGAAGCATTATCGGAATGCAAAAATTTAGACATAAAACAAAACACTGGTACTTTAAATACGGGATGCCATTTATTTTAGTCATACAACTTATTGTAGCATTCATTATCATTCACCTAGCATCAAAGCATATCATCGCCTTTAAAGTTCTCACCGCAACGCTACTTTAATGGGGACGGTTCTCTAGACTAACAAATACTTTAATGGGGACGGTTCTCTAGACTAACAAAGGGGGACAACAAAGGGGGACGGTTCTCCAAATAATTTAAAACCGCTGCAAAGGGGACGGTTCTCTTAAATGATTTAAGACGGCATAATGACTTTGGTAAAAAATAGATGTATACAAAATCACGAGTAGTAAATACTACAACTAAGAGGTGATTATATGCAGGATGCAAAACATACTTTTGAAAAATACAAGGATAATGTTCAAAATGTAGCACACCAGGTAATGGAGAATGCTGAGGAGCTTGGAGCAAAAGCTGTAGATAGTATGGAAGAATTAGGTGGTAAGGCGATTGCGGGTACGGAGTTCCTTGGGCAAAAGGCTAGCCAAGGGGTAAAAGCAATCAAAAAAGGTGCTGAAAAGGCCGTTGACATGACCATGCAAGGATTAGGTAATTTAGAGCAAAAGATGAAGAATAAAAAATAAAAAATAAAAAACATAGCAAATAAAGAGTGTGAGATTCTTTAATGCTATGTTTTTTTAGTTATTACATCTATAGGCTGATACCTTCATCTAATCCAAGCATAATATTCATGTTCTGGACAGCAGCACCTGAAGCACCTTTTCCTAAGTTATCTAAGCGTGTAAGTAGTAATATTTGTTCGTCGTTGCCGAAAACAAAGATTTCAGCATTGTTTGTGCCGTTACAGCTTATAGGATTGAAGAAGTTTTCATCCATACATTGTGATGGGTTAAAAGGCATAACCTTTACAAATTTTTCATTAGCATAATACTCAGATAAAAAGCTATGAATATCTAATGGCGTCACTTTCTTGGGTAAGAGTCTTGTGTGAATCTGTGTGGCAACGGCTAGACCTTGATAGTAATCTGAGATGATTGGTGAAAATAGTGGTGGATAGGTTAAACCTGATTTTTTCTGCATCTCAGGAAGGTGTTTATGTGTAAGTCCTAAAGCATAGTGGCGTGGCGTACCATGATAAGGATAAAGTGTCTCACGCTCTGAATGAGTATATTCAGCAATTGCGTTTTTTCCAGCTCCGCTATAGCCAGATATACCATGTGCGCAAACAGGGTAGTCTGCTGGAATAATGTCATTTTTGATTAGAGGATACATAGGTAAAATAAAGGCACTGGCATAACAACCA
Organism: Bacillota bacterium; assembly: GCA_023457875.1. Taxonomy (GTDB): domain Bacteria; phylum Bacillota; class Clostridia; order Lachnospirales; family Cellulosilyticaceae; genus Cellulosilyticum. The sequence goes on from JAEXBC010000302.1 coordinate 1,573, forward strand.
GGTACAGAAGTACGAGTAGAGTTACTTATAGCTAACCTTGACGCTTTACTAAGTTCAGGGATACCATAAGTCCAGTTATCATTAGTACGATGCGCGGTACTTGCATCGATAATTTTAGTATGGGTATTTGAGGGTTCAACCATGGCAACTGCTTCTATTGATGCGGCATCTGGGAGGCATAAGAAGACGATATCAGCGCTGTTAATCATTTCTTTGCGAGCGGCTGGATCTTTACGTTTGTCTTCAGAAATTTTGAGTATATTAACGTAAGGATGATTTATTAGACGTTCATTTATTTTTAGACCAGTCGTACCTGCTTGACCATCTACATATATGTTAAATTTCTTTGGCATAAAAACATCTCCTATTGAATAATAATTTGCTTTTTCTTATATTTATTCATTATAAAATAAATTAAAGAGTATTTCAACAAAAATATTTAAGGATTCCAATATACAGTCTTATTAGTATCGTAAAAGTTGCATTCGTGATTTGTGAGAGGGGGCAAACAATATGATGTCTCATATAATAGTAACAAGGGAGGAGGGAGATTATGGATGAGTATTGGATGCGATTAGCTAACTATAAAATAATTAATACTTGCTCAGATGCATATACTTTACCTCGAGGAATTGATTTAATAGGAGCAACGTATATGTGGGAGAGAGGAGAAAAAGGGAAAGGAGTTACCATCGCAGTTATAGATACGGGATGTGACACTAATCATATTGAGCTTAAAGACCGAATAGTAGGGGGCTGTAATTTTACAGATGAAGATGAAGGAAGAATGGATATATATATGGATTATAATGGACACGGTACGCATGTTTGTGGAACTATTGCAGCCAGTATGAATGGCGTAGGCGTGGTTGGTGTAGCGCCAGAAGCTAATTTATTGATATTGAAAGCCATAAATAAAAGAGGACTAGCTAAATATAGCTGGATTATTAATGCGATAGGATATGCTATAAGAAAAAAAGTTGATATTATTTCCATGTCCTTAGGGGGAGAATATGATGATGAGATGCTCCATAATATTATCAAGAAAGCAGTACAAAAAAATATATTGGTAGTATGTGCAGCAGCTAATGAAACAGAAGATAATTCCCGCAGGATATCTTACCCGTCCTATTATGATGAATGTATTGCAGTAGGCTGTATAGATG
>JAEXBC010000303.1 GCA_023457875.1 Bacillota bacterium
TTTCTAGACTTACCCAATTGTCATCATACCCTTTGTGCCATCTAAAATGGCTTCTATTGTGCAAGGTCCTTGACGGTGGGAAAGTACAATAATCCTTTCAAATAGTCCTTCCACTAGCAAGTCCCGAAGTAATGGTCTCCTTAAGCATTCCTCAGTGTTTTTTCCATGTACAGTGCACATGAGGGTAACGCCTGCGCTTAACATTTCCTCTAAAGCTGTGCAGTCTTCTGCTTTACCAATCTCATCCACAGCAATCACCTGTGGCGCCATAGAACGCAGTAACATACGCATTCCCTCCACCTTAGGGCAGCCATCTAATACATCTGTTCTCTTACCAACTTGATTTTGTGGAACGCCTTGATAGCAGGCAGCAATCTCTGAACGTTCATCCACAACACCCACATTATAAGGGCCATACCCCGAAAAGCCATTGCTTAAATGGCGAACCATATCGCGAAGCAAGGTAGTCTTTCCACAGCCAGGGGGTGAAATAATAAGCGTGTGATACACCTTTTCTCTACTCACGATATAGGGCATTATTTTTTGACTACAGCCTAATACCTCATGGGCAATACGTACATTAATGCCACTGATATATTTTAGGGTTTTAATCTCATTTTGCTCTACAACCACCTTACCTACCAAGCCTACACGATGTCCACCTTCTAAAGTAATAAAGCCTTGCTTTACCTCATCTTCTATTGCATAGAGAGAAAAATCACTCATACACTGTATGATATCATTTAACCCCACCTTGCTTATTCTATAGCCATCTGATTCTTTACAGCAGCCCTTATGGCTTAACCCATATTCCTTACCACCTAGCTTCATAAGGATGGGTTGTCCTACTCGAAAACGTAGCTCCTGTAGATGCTCAAACTCATCATCACTTAACATACTTAATCCATTTTTTATTTGCTGTGGCATGACACGTAATAAGTTCTCCTTGTTCATTTCCTCTCCTCCTTTGTAGCTATTGCTATTTTAATATATGCAAGTCTTGGACAAGGTAGAACTTTAAAATGAGCAAGGACTACAAAATGGGATAAGACTATAAAATAAGATAAGAAAGCAAGATCATACTATAAAAATGAGATAAAGCAGAAAAATAGGATAAAATCGTAAAGTAAAATAGAACTACAAGATTAGGTAAAAAAGGTATTAAAAAAAGACCTCTTGGACTTGTCCAATGAGGTCTTGTGTAGGATTAGCGCATAAAAACTTATGCTCTTCCTGTATATTCACCTGTACGTGTATCAATTCTAATGATTTCACCTTGTTCAATGAATAATGGCACCATAACTCTAGCACCTGTTTCAAGGACAGCTGGTTTTGTAGCACCTTGCGCTGTATCTCCTTTAATACCAGGTTCTGATTCAACAATTTGAAGCTCTACTGAAAGTGGTGGCTCAATAGCAAATACTGAACCTTGGTGAGAAGCTACCTTTACCATGTCGTTTTCTTTAACGAATTTTAGGCTATCTCCAACTGTATTAGCGTCAACTGCTATTTGATCATATGTGTTAACATCCATAAAATGATATAATTCACCATCTGAATACAAATATTGCATATCTTTACGTTCAATGTGTGCTTTAGGCACCTTTTCAGTTGGGCGGAAAGTTCTTTCTACAACACCACCAGTTTTAATGTTTTTTATCTTACAACGTACGAAAGCAGCGCCCTTACCTGGTTTTACATGTTGAAATTCAATAATTTGATAAATGTTACCTTCGAATTCAATGGTAACACCATTTCTAAAATCACCTGCTGAAATCATTACATTTCCTCCTAATAATCTTTTCTAGTATAGTGTAAACTACATTGTTAAAATTTTCAACGATTTTTTTAGTTTACTGGATGATAATAAGCTCTTTTGGCGAATGGGTGAGATTTTCAATCCCCTGCTCCTTAACGACAATCATGTCTTCAATTCTGACACCACCAAAACCTGGCACATAAATGCCTGGCTCTACCGTCATAATCATTCCCGGCTGAATCAAGGTATTTTCAAGGGGTGAAAACCTTGGGCTTTCATGAATCTCAAGTCCTACCGAATGGCCTAATCCATGGCCAAAACAGTCACCATAGCCTGCTTCCATAATGATTTGTCTAGCAATAGCATCTACTTCGCTGCCCTTAAGTCCTATCCTAATACCCTCTAGTGCTGCTTTTTGTGCCCTAAGGACAATTTCATAAATCTCAAGGTGCTTACTGCTAGCTTCACCTATTACCACAGTACGTGTCATATCCGAACAGTAGCCCTTATAAATACATCCAAAGTCCATCACTACAAAATCGCCTTTTTTCAGCTTTTCCTCGCTAGGCTGAGCATGTGGCAGAGAGGATTTAGCACCAGTAGCCACAATAGTATCAAAAGAAAGCCCTGTGGCACCATTTTGGCGCATCACCTGCTCTAACTTTAGGGCAATGGCATTTTCAGTTAATCCCTCTTTCCAGCTTGCTTCAATAAATGGAATGATTGCTTTAAAAGCCAGATCACCAATACGTTCAGCTT
>JAEXBC010000304.1 GCA_023457875.1 Bacillota bacterium
CTAATAAAGGTCCCCTTGCACCAAGTATTAAAATCAAAAAAACAGCAACTGTAGACAAAATTAAATTTATTATATTTCGCTGATTAAAATATTCATTAAAAAAAACTATTGCTGGAAAAAGCAAGTAGTATGATAATGTCATACTGTACATACCTATAGAGGCTTTTCCCAGAAACACTAAGACACCCAACCCCCCAGATGTTCCGATAATAATATATCCACTCTTTATCATCATCTTTTTGAATATAGTCAAATCTTTTACACTATATACGTATAAGAAAGTAGGAATACATAATACAAAAAAATTCATAACATAATCATTTAGATATACTGTATTCTGTGAAAAAAACACTATATTCCACATATATACTATTCCTGCAATTAAATAGGCAATAATGACCGTCTTTCCTCTCCTTTTTAATACAATAGGCAAAGCACGTAAAAAAAATACTAAAATAATTACTTTAGAAGCAAGCTGTACTTTAGCACCTAGGGCTGTATTCAACAGAGAAAAATTCAACAGTACAAAGTATTGTATTGATAAAACAACAAAATTAGAAAAAATCGCATGACATATTATCCTGTCTCCCTTATCCGACTTTCCTATAACATATTTTTGATTTTCAATATTCATGATTAGACCTCAATGTTTCATTATATAACAAACTACAGTTTTCTTCTTGATTTTCCCATTTAAATAACTCAACATTTTTAATGGAATTAGATGAAAGCTCATTGTAATTGGCGACTATCTTTCTTATTTTTGATGCAATATCAACTATATCATTGGCATCTACTGCATATCCTACTGTTCCATCTTCAAAATGACCATCAAAACCTTGACCTTTGGTGTAAATTAACGGCAATCCCTGACTCATTGCTTCCGCATATACCAGCCCAAATGTTTCATACTTTGAGGGCATAACAAAGATATCACACTGTCTATAATGTTGAATTAAGTCTTCTTTTTGCATATAACTATAATAATTTGCAAATTCTTTTGAATTTATAACTTGAAAGATTTTCTTTTCTTGCACCTTCCCAATTATGGACAAACTCAACTCAAAGCCCTCTCTAATTAATAATTCACAAGCCTCAATTACAGATAGGACATTTTTATTTTTGTCGATTGAACCTACAAAAATTAGTTTTAGAACCTGAGTATTATTAATACTTTTAGGCATACCTTTATTTTCTATCCAATAGCTGTCTATACCATTAGTAATTATAACTGACTTGTCATATACTGATTTTTTAATATTATCTGGTACATAAGTCTCTATAACCTGATTTCTATATGAAGGTGATAGGAAAACTATTCTATCAGCATTTGAAATTATATTAATTCCTAATTTTCTAAGATGAATCATTTTCTTAAAAAATATATTCACATCCGTGTTTCTAACTGCAACGATATATGGGATATTATATTTTTCTTTAAGCTTCATAGCGACATAACCATTTGAAAACAATGAATGTGCATGAATTAAATCAAAATCGCAGCTCATAAACCTTATGGTAACGTCTTTAACAATTTTATTGTGTTTTAAGTGAAAGAAAAAGCGTTCTATCCTATTATAGGTTTTACAAACAACGGCATATTTACCAAAGTTAAATGAACCTGAAAACCTTTTTTCTACTGGTATATACACCGTAATTTCCTTGTTGTTTAAAACTTGTAGCTCATATAAATTTTTATAAAATTTACTTATACTATAGTATGAGTTAATATGAAGTATTTTCATAATGTTCCTCGCAAAAAATCTTTATACTTTTTGTAATATTTTGTACATTTAAATCTGACATATAGGGGTGCATAGGTAATGACAATACAATATGACAAAGCTCATTTGTCACTTCAAAGTCCTTATCATCATAACTAAGTTCGGCAAAAGCATCTTGTTTATGCATTGGCTTTGCATAATACACCATGCTTGGAATACCTTCTTCCTTTAACTTAGCTTGTAGCCTATCTCGTTCTTCTTTGTTCTTCAATTTAATAGAATATTGTGCAAAGCTTGATACATATCCCACTGGAATAACTGGTGTTTCTACAATTCCTTTAAGCTTCTCAGTATATAGCTTATAAATCCTATTGACGTCTTCAAGCTCATGTTCAATAAAGGCCGTGAGTTTTACATTTAGTACAGCTGCCTGTATAGAATCAAGTCTAGAATTTACTCCTATTCTAACATTGTCATACTTGTTATCCCCCTTACCATGAACTTTCAATGAATTTAAAAGTTCTGCCAACTCATCATCGTTCGTAAAAATTGCGCCACCATCACCGTAACATCCTAGTGGTTTTGCAGGAAAAAAAGATGTAGTTGCTGCATCTCCAAAGCTACAAGTTCTCTTTCCATAAATACTTCCGCCAAATCCTTGAGCCGCGTCTTCAAGAACCTTCAAATTATATTTCATAGCTATTTTCTCTATTTCTATGTGGTTGGCTGGTAGACCAAACAAATCTACTGGAATAATAACCTTTGGGACTAGCTTCCCTTCATTGATAACTTTGTTTATAGCGTTTTCAAGTTTTTTTGTATCAATATTAAACGTATCCCTATCGACATCGACAAATATTGGGGTGGCGCCTCTAAATGAAACAACTTCTCCAGTTGAGAAAAATGTAAAGTCAGGAACAAAAACTGCATCACCTTCTTTAATGTCCCACGCCATCATGAGAAGAGTCATTGCTTCAGTACCATTTGCACAGGTAATACAGTGCTTGACACCCACGTATTCAGCTAATCTTTGTTCTAGCATATTCACTTCTTTACCACCAATAAAATTAGTGTTATTTATAACTTCCTGAATTGCTGAATCAATTTCGTCCTTATATTTATCATATTGGGCTTTTAAGTCTCTAAATTCCATCCCCAACACTCCTCTCAATTACCTTCTTCAGTTCGCCATTCTCCAACGTGTACTCTCTACCGCATTCTCTACACTTGAATTTTTCTTTTAGCGGTACTCCACATTCACAGACCCAACCCATTTGTTTAGCTGGAACTCCAGCCATTAATGCATAAGCAGGTACATCTTTCGTTACTACTGCTCCTGATGCAATCATTGCCCATTCCCCAATAGTGTTACCACACACAATAGTCGCATTTGCTCCTATTGATGCTCCATATTTAACTAAAGTTCTCTTATATCCTGAAGGACCTTTTGGATACTTGCTTCTTGGTGTTAAATCATTTGTGAATACCATAGAAGGACCACAAAATACATAATCTTCGAGTTCAACGCCTTCATAGACCGATACATTGTTCTGTATCTTAACACCATTACCAATCTTTACGTTGTTTGACACATTGACATTCTGTCCTAAAGAACATTTCTCACCAATTTGAGCACCTTTATGAACATGACAGAAATGCCATATTTTTGTATCTTCACCTATTGATACATTTTCATCTATATAACTGCTTTCATGAACAAAGTAGCTCATCTGTTAAACCTTCCTTTAAAATCTAATGTGCTACATTTATCTAGCGGTAATTTTATGTTTTTCCCTTCAGCCGCTGATTTGTAAATAGCAAGAACAAGTTCAAGTGCATTTCTGCCATCTATTGCAGTTACATAAGGCTCTCTATCATTTTTGATTGCATCAATCACATCTCTATAAAGTGGATTGTGTCCGAAACCATAAACTGTTGGTGGATTTTCGTGATACTTCTCTTTAACTTCCTCTGGGTCATCTAATTTATCTGCAAACTGCCACTCTTCTATTATATTTACAGATTTGCCCCCAGCTTTAACCGTTCCTTTTTCACCAAAAATATATAGTGTTTCTTCAAGGTTCTTAGGATAAATATTGGTAGTACCCTCAATGATACCGTAGCTTCCGTTAGTAAACTTAACTAATGCCATACCCAAATCTTCCGCATCGATAAATCCATGAATTAAATTGTCGGTCATACCTACCACTTCAGTGATTTCGTCGCCCATCATCCATCTTAGTAAATCAATATTGTGAATACACTGATTCATAAGCGCACCGCCATCTTGCTCCCATGTACCTCTCCATGGTGCTTGGGCATAATATTCTTGTCCTCTGTTCCACCTAATATGTGCTGTACCATGCATAAGTCTTCCAAAGCGATTAGCTTCAATCGCTTCTCTTATCTTCTGGATTGATTTATTAAATCGATTCTGGTGACATGCACTCACCTTGATATTCTTCTCTTTGGCCTTCTCTATAATCATGTCAGCCTCTTCAAGAGAAAGAGCAATGGGTTTTTCTATAATAAGGTTTACCTCTAAATCAATGCACTCTAATGCTATCTGACCATGTTTTCCACTTTCAGTACAAATCGCTACAAGCTCAGGTCTTTCATTCTTGATCATTTCTTTATAATCTACATATTTTTTAACATCTCCTAAGATATTAAATCTATCAATACACTCTTCCATTTTTGATTCATCTATATCACACAATGCCACAATCTCTAATTTATTCTCAATTGCTGCAGCAATATGATTAGGAGAGATTCTTCCACATCCAATAATTGCGTATTTCAAGCTCAATCTGAGTCCCCCTTATAATAACTCTATATTATCCCGTATTTTGATATGCTTCATTGCATTCTTTGTGTCAAAAATAGCTTTCGCATGTTTCTGGACGAGCCCATAGTCAACATCTGTGTGAGCTGTTGTAACAATAACAAGATCTGAGCTTTCTATCAATTCCGCATTTAATTCTGGTTCACTCTTTTTCACCACACCCCGCTCTTGATATTCAGAAACATAGGAATCATAATATATAACTTCTGCTCCCTCTTTCTCAAGTTCTTCAATTACTCGAATAGCAGGACTCTCCCTATAATCATCAATATCTTGCTTATATGCAACACCTAGAACTAGAATTTTAGCTCCGTTCATTGCTTTCTTAAATCTATTGAGAATCTTATTTGCTCTCTCTTGGCAATACTCAGGCATTCTATCATTTACTATCATTGAGGATTCAATCATGGATGTGTGAAAACCATATTCTCTAGCCTTCCATGATAAGTAATACGGATCTAAAGGAATACAATGTCCTCCAAGCCCTGGACCTGGATAAAATGCTTGGAATCCATAAGGTTTTGATTTTGCAGCATCAATAACTTCCCAGAAATTAATGCCCATTTTATTACTCAAAATAGCTAGCTCGTTGACTAGTCCAATATTTACATTTCTATAAGTGTTCTCAAGAATTTTTTCCATCTCAGCTACTGCTGGTGAAGATACTTTATGAATAGGCGCTTCTAAAATAACTTCATACATTGTAGCAGCTACATCCGTACATTTAGGTGTAATTCCACCAACTACTTTTGGAGTGTTCTTTGTTTTATAAATCAGGTTGCCTGGATCAACTCTCTCAGGCGAAAATGCAAGATAAAAATCTTCCCCACATTTAAGACCAGATTTTTCAAGAATTGGCTTAAGCAGTTCTTCAGTTGTTCCAGGGTATGTAGTTGATTCAAGGACTATCAACATATCTTTATGCATATATGGAACAATGCTTTCTGCTGATGCTTTAACATAGCTGATATCTGGTTGTTGGTATGCATCAAGCGGCGTAGGTACACATATAGCAACACAATCAGCTGACGCTACTAGTGCAAAATTGGTTGTTGCGGATAACATTCCAGATTTTACAATTTTTTCTAACTCTTCATTAACAACATCACCAATATAGTTCTTACCTTCATTAACCATTTTAACCTTCGATTCTTGTACATCAAATCCAATTGTCTTAAAACCAGCTTTTGCTTTTTCTACAGCTAAGGGTAGACCTACATAACCTAATCCTATAACCCCTAACGTAGCAGTTTTGTCCAATAACTTCCTTGTGATATTATCCATTGATTTTCCCTCCATTGATTATTGACTCGCATATTCTTATTGCAGCATTACCTTCACCAAAGGATTTGGGCTGTGGATGCTGTAAACATATTAATTCTCTTCGTACTTTTATTTTAATCTCTTGAACATCAGTATGACTGAGTACATTCCATGATTTTTCCAATGTCTCAATCCATTCAGTTTGATCTCTAAGGGTTGTACATGGAGTCTTCAGGAAGTATGCTTCCTTTTGTAATCCTCCTGAATCTGTTACTACCATATATGCATTAGAAGTTAAATAAAGCATTAATAAATAACCTACTGGTTTGATAATAATGATGTTTTTTAATTTAACATCAAGATTCTCTATTAACTTCTTTGTCCTTGGATGAAGTGGTAATAAAACAGGCTTGTCCAGTTCATTAAAAGCATTAAATATATTCAAGAGCTTTTTTGGATTATCAGTGTTTTCAGCTCTGTGAACTGTCGCTAAGTAGTATCCATCTTCAATATGTCTATTTATATCTCCATTTTCTCTAACTATGTCGTCAATCCATACTCCTTGTGAGTACTTTTCATTTGCAATATCAACATTTCTTAATATAGCATCATACATGATATCTCCAGTATTAACTACGCCTGATGTTATTCCTTCTTTTTTTAGGTTATCAACTGCAGTATAAGTAGGACAGAACAGCATATTAGAAATATGATCAGTTAAAACTCTATTCTGTTCCTCTGGCATTAACTTGTTATAGCTGCGAAGACCTGCTTCTACATGATAAACAGGTATATGCAGTTTACTAGCCGCAAGCGCTCCAGCTAAAGTTGAATTCGTATCACCATATACAAGCACTCCATCTGGCCTCTCCTTAAAAATTACTTCCTCTATTCCAGTTAGCATACTTGCAGTTTGCTTTCCGTGGCTACTAGATCCAACACCTAAGTTATAATCTGGTTTTGGAATTCCTAATTCTTCAAAAAAAATATCTGACATATTAGTATCATAGTGTTGTCCAGTATGAACGAGTATTTCTTCATTATTTTTCCTAAACTCTTCTGAAAATGGTGCTGCTTTTATAAATTGTGGTCGTGCACCAACTATAGTTACTAATTTCATATTTCTCCTTCTTTCTTCATTAATCTTTGGATCTAAATATTTTAAATGATGTATATTAACTTCTTTGTTAGCACTTTAACGCCATAATCTTTAGCAGCATTTCTTGCATCTTTTGTAATACATGAATAATATCATGTTCAATATCAATAATTAAAATTATAGAGTTGCCGATTAGTAACATTCTTGTCTTCTAAGAGAAATACCCGTTTAAGTCTACCTTCGTACGGATTACCAACTTTACTCCTTATGTCATATTCGGCAGGTTTTTCTAGTAAATGCTTAAGAGTCTCCTTCACTACTTCTTTTGGTCTTTCAGTAGTATCACGCATCATAAGAACTGGCTTATCTAAACTCAGTACTTTTTCAATTATCATTGGTTCTCCCAAGTTCTCTCTTCTATGCGCTGTAATCACTATTAGTTTGCTGTCTTTTTGCCCCTTCTAAGTGTTCATGGCTATAATCACCTATCACCGTAATTTTATGAGCATCAATTGACATATTAACAGTCACATAAATAGTTTCATTGTTTTTACCATCTCTTACAAGATTTACTCTAGACAGTTCAGTTGGGGCAAAGTAGAAATTTGATACGATTCCAACTACTTATCTATTAAACTCCTCTAACTGCGTAGAATAAATATTATATGTCCAAGAGTCTATCTTCAATATGATCTGCCGTAAACTGAAGATAAAAGTATATTAATGCCGTTACAAAAGTAGTGGATATATATATACTAAAATGTCATTTGCCTTTACTACTTACACTTATTTCATTTAAATTCATTCACAAACTTACAATTTATACACACCATCAAAATCACAAATATTCTTTGTGTCAAGAATCAGCTTATCTCTGACTAACTCAAGGTTATTCTTTATATGATCATGTGCTGTAATGATTACTAAAATCTCTATCTCATTTAAGAAATCATTGAAATCCATAATCTGGTGCTCAACAACTCTCTCTTTTATGAAAGGATCGTATACCTTAACTCCAAAAGCCAAATGCTCATTCATTCTTTCTAGAAGTTGAAGTGTTGGGCTTTCTCTTGTATCATCAACGTTTTCTTTATAAGTGAGTCCATATATACCTATTTTAGAAATATCAGTGATGTTATGTTCTCTCATAATATCTCTAATTCTGCCAAGAACATGAGTGGGCATTGAATCATTGATTTTTCTTGCTGTTAGAATTAAATTGGTGAGATCAGGGTAATCTCCAACCAAAAACCAAGGATCAACTGAAATACAGTGTCCACCTACTCCTGGGCCCGGCTGAAGAATATTAACCCTAGGATGTTTGTTGGCAATACGAATAATTTCATAAACATCCATATTGTCAGCTCTGCAAATTTTTGCCAACTCGTTGGCAAAAGCAATGTTAACATCTCTATAAGTGTTTTCAACAACTTTTGACATTTCTGCAGATCTAATATCTGTCACAACAATCTCTGATTTGCAAAAACTTGAGTATAGTTCTTTTACTCTTTCGCCAATAGCTGAATCATCTGCACCGATAGTTCTTGAATTATGCTCTAATTCATAAATCATATTCCCAGGAATAATTCTCTCTGGAGCATGTATTAGATGAATGTTTTCTCCAATAGAAAACCCTCTATTTTCAATTTCAGGTCTGACATATTTATCAATTGACCCAGGTGATACCGTTGATTCAATTATAATCACAGCACCTATTTCACATACATCAAGGACTCTATTGACAGCTGTTATCACATATTTCGGGTCCAGTTTCTTACTTGAGTTTATATAAGGTGTAGGAACCGCAACTATGTAAGTATCTGTTTTTTGATACTCAGTTGTAAATTTAATGCCACTCTTAATAGCGGTATTAAATAGTTCTTCCATCCCTTTTTCTTCAAAAGTAAGTTCCCCTTTTGAAAGCGAATCTACCAATTTTTCGCTTAAATCAGTCCCAACTACCTCAACTCCATTTTTTGCAAACATTAAAGCTGTTGGAAGTCCTATGTACCCAAGTCCTATTACATTAATCATTTAAACCCCTCCATAACTCTGTTTATTACATTTATCAATTTGCTTGTTAAAACTTTAAAGTCAAAATCATTTGCTCCTCTTTTTGCATTTATTCCAAGTAGCTTATATTCATGTTCAGACATATTTTTAATATACGCTATTGCTTGAACCAGTTCTTTCGGTGTGCTATTTTCTAGCTCCACTCCACACTTATATTTTTCAATTATTGAATATCCCATCTTTATATTAGATATGATTGGCTTACCAGAAGCCATATACTCAAACAGCTTATTTGAACTATTACCTCTCGACCAGTTGTATTGGGTATTAGAGTAGTTTAATATATTCACAGATGATTTGCTTAGGATATAAGGGATGAACTGTTTATTCACAAAACCTTTCATTTTGACATTATCTAAGCCCTCATCAGCAACTCTTTTTTCAAGCATTTCTTTTTGATTTCCATCTCCGTAAATTAGGAATTGAATCTCTTTATCATCTTTTAAAAGCTTTGCAGTATCGAGAATATTCCCTATATTATTAACCGGTCTTATTGCACCAACATATACTACATTAAACTTCCCAGACTCTAGATCTTCATCTTCTATAACTTTTTCATTTATGCATTTATTGAATGCCTCAACATCTACAC
>JAEXBC010000305.1 GCA_023457875.1 Bacillota bacterium
CCTAATATCATACTTTTAATCAATAATTCGGCCTCTGGTGCATATATTCCAGCTTTTCGGCTTGGGAATTCTACATCGATCAGCCCTTTTTTTTGATTGACACAGATTTGTCTTACCGATTCCTCAGTAAATCGCTCAATCGCATTTAATGTATTAATTGCAAGTACGCTAATAGCAGCACATACAATATCATTGCCTGGTTTTGCAAAACCCGCATGTCCATCTACCTTAAAGCGATACACATGCTCATTATTCTGATAAAGCGTAATGTGTGTCATAATAATTATGCTTCAATAGCTTTGATTGTTACTTTTGTAAAAGGTTGACGATGACCACGTTTCTTGTGGAAAGTCTTTTTTGATTTGTACTTGTAAACGATAACTTTTTTACCTTTACCCTCAACAAGAACCTCAGCTTTAACTTGTGCATTAGCAACAACTGGAGTACCAACTGTTAAAGAATCCTCTTTACCTACAGCTAAAACTTTGTCAAAAACAACCTCTTCACCAACAGCAACGTTTAATTTTTCAACAATGATACTGTCTCCAACTTTAACATTGTATTGTTTGCCACCTGTTTCAATAATTGCGTACATGTGTACACCTCCTTATTCCGAAAACTCGCCGAATACGGTACTGCAAGCAGTTTAGACCTCTTCGTGCGGCTTAAAACACTTAAGTATTCTAACATATGTGTTCTATTGTGTCAACGACTATCTCTTGTATAATTGACACAAAAACATACTTTTTGAATTTTGATCCAACTTTTGAAGGTCTAAGCTTATGCCATATTTCTCCTCTAATGCTTCGACTAAATGTTCTTTTTGTAATTTTTCATAAATCCGAGTATTTACTTGTAAAATAACACAACGATGATCTGTATGATAACTTAAATCTCTTATTTTGTATTCAATTTCTTGCATGCAATATATAAAAGTGTGCTCACCATAGGGTGCATGGCACTGAGGACACCGCTCCAAAAGTTGTTGATGAAGACTCTTATACCTCTTGGTTCGTGATATTTGCATTAGTCCTAATTCTGTTAGGGGATAAATCTTAGTTCTTGTATCTTTAAGACTTGCGATATATGCTTTTGCATACTCATATACACTTTGTCTATCTTGATCAGCTGTCATTTCCACCAAATCAATGAGGATGATTCCTGATAGATTTCTTCTTAAAATTTGAAGAATACTTTCCCTCACTGCTAATATGTTGAGATCTAGAACTGCCTTCTGAGGTTTTTTGCTTAGAACTGCTTTGGCACTATTTACATCAATAACACTCATCGCTTCCGTATAATCTATCATCAGATTTCCACCATTTTTTAGCCAAATCTTACGATGTAAAAGCTCATCCACCTTCTTTTGCAAATCATAGATATGAAACATATTGTCGTGATTACTAAAATGGATATAGCTTATCTTTTTTGTTTCTTCATAATCACCAATCCATGCTTTTAGTTCTTTAAGATATGCTTCATCATTACATATAACTTCTAAAGGCTCGCCGCTATCTAAGTACTCTAGAATCACTTGAACTGCTAATGGTGGCTCCTTATATAGAACTGTGCCCTTAGATAGGCAGTCTTTCGTCTTCATAAAAGTTTGTACTATTTTCATAAGTTCTAGAGCATCTTGCTGAAGTCTTGCAATGGGTACATCCTTTGCATGGGTGCGTACAATAAAGCCATACTGCTGCCCGCAAACTTCCTCAATGGCAGAAATGATTTGTCTGCGTTTTTCTTCATTATTAATTTTCTTAGATAGATGAATACCCTTTTCAAAGGGTAGGCATACTAGAAATCTACCACTTAAGTTAACCATTCCAGTCAGCTTATTCCCTTTTTCACCACTATTTTGCTTAATGATTTGTACGGGCATACGGCTACCAGGATAAAGCTTGTCTTGATATACCTTCGGAATCTGCTTAATATGCAAAAGCCCATTTCTATCATCATTAAAATCAACAAATACGCCGTTAAGATGCTTAACCACCTGTTTGATTTCACCCACCACAACTTGGTTTTGCAAATCCTTCTCTAAATGAGAATCCAAATAATAACTGGTCCACTCCTCATCTTGCAGTACTGCAATTTTAGATAAAAATAAATTCTTTTCAATCAAAATCTTTATGTTCATGACAAAATGCCAAATGCATCAAGTGGTATAAAACCTTCTTGTCCACCTGTATACAGTTCCTTTCGTGTAATACAAGCTGTATAGGATAAAGCTTCTTCACCCATCAAAGCTTTAAGGAGTAATTCTGGATGTAAGTTTTGTGCGCTTCCTGCTAATACCATGGCATCAATAATGAGCCCTTCTTCATTTTCGCTTACTGCTGCTTTCAAGATCAGTGGTCTGATATCTACTTGCTTCAATTCTTTCTTTCCCTTTTTCTCCACCAGCAAACTGAAGGTGCCTTCTAACTTTTTGATAAGCATCTCTTTGATAAAGGGCTTGTCCTCTACTGTAAGCGTAATACGATAATCCGCTGCCTTTACAAGACTCATAAGAGAATCCTTATCCTCCTCTATTACAAAGGCATCTATTATTTCAATTCCCTCAACAAGTACCCTGTTAAGCTGCTCCTTTACCTCAGCTGGCTTTACAACCTCTGTTGTAATCATATCCATGTATTCCCCAATGCTACTCATCCCCACAGCTAGAGGCATAGCAAAATATACCAAAGAATGAGGACTAAATCCTTGTGAATAGGCAACTGGAATAGCTGCAACTTTGATGGCACGTTGAAAAAGGCGCATTGTATCTAAATGTCCAACATATTTCACTGATCCTAGTTTGGTAAACTTCATTCTAATTTTCATGACATAATTCCTTCCCAAATCCATTTGCGCCGCACCCTGCACATTTTTCTCTACAGTTTGGTGTCACAATAGCTCCTTTTGCACGTTCATTTTCACGCATTAAAAATTGCTTGGTTACTCCAATATCAATATGATCCCATGGTAGCACCTCATCGTAGCTTCTTTCTCGCGTAGCATAGAAATCAAAGTCAATATTACTTTCTTTTGCTGCCTCTACCCACAAATCAGGCTTAAAATATTCAGACCAACTATCAAAAGTACACCCATTTTTATACGCATGGTAAAGAAGATCTGCTACGCGTCTATCTCCTCTAGCAATAACAGCTTCTAAAACACTGGTTTTTGCATCATGATGATTATAACGGATTTGCTTTCTCTTAATCGCACCTTTCAAAAGCTTAATCTTCCTTGCAAAACTTTCCTTGGCATCTTGTGGTGCCCATTGGAAAGGCGTAAAGGGTTTTGGAACAAAGCAAGAGGTACTGACAACCAACTGTAAGCCAGGTGTACGTTTTTCCTTTGGGACGCTAAAATACGTTAATGCAATTTTTTCTGACACTTCACTAATGCCTAGTACATCTTCGTCCTCTTCATAAGGAAGCCCTAACATAAAGTATAATTTCACCCGATTCCAGCCACCCTCAAAGGCTAACTTACAACCATTTAAGATTTCCTCCTCAGATATGTTTTTATTAATCACATCTCTTTGTTTTTGAGTACCTGCCTCCGGTGCAAAAGTCAGACTACTTTTACGCACCTCTTGAACCTTCTGCATAAGCTCTACTGAAAAAGCATCTACACGCAAAGAAGGCAAGGATATATTCACGCACTGACCTTCACATAGCGCCATTAATTCGTTAGAAAAAGCTTCTAATTCTTCATAATCACTGGTGCTTAAAGAGGCCAGTGAAATCTCCTCATAACCTGTACTTGCTAATAACTTTTTAGCATACTCAAGCAATACTGCTCTATTTTTTTGTCTCACAGGGCGATAAATCATCCCCGCTTGACAAAAACGACACCCTCTAATACATCCTCTAAAAACCTCTAGCACAGCACGGTCATGCACCGCACGAATCCAAGGAATAACCTGAGTCTTAGGATAAAAAACCTCATTCATATCCGTTACAATAACCTTACGAATGGTTTTTGGTGCATCTTCATGCAAACAAATACGCTCTTTAATGGTTCCATCCTCATTATAGGTAACATCATAAAAGCGCGGGATATATATACCTTGTACCTTTAATAATTCCACTAAAAAGCTGGTTTTGTCTCGTCCGCTAGCTTTCCAGTTCCTATAGCGATCAAAGATTTCATCATAGCTTACTTCTCCTTCACCAATATAAAAGATATCTATAAAAGGTGCAAGTGGCTCGGGATTATACGCACATGGACCTCCAGCTATAACAAGGGGATCCTCTTCACTTCTATCTTTACTGTAGAGTGGGATGTCCGCTAAATCTAGCATATTTAATATATTGGTGTAGCTCATTTCATATTGCAACGTAAAGGCAACGAAGTCAAAAGCCTTAAGCCTTGTTCGTGTTTCAAGTGAAAAAAGAGGAAGTCCTTCGCTACGCATCAACGCTTCCATATCAGTCCATGGCGCAAAAACTCGCTCACAAAATACATCCTCTCTTCTATTGAAGAAATGATAAAGAATCTGCATCCCCAAGTGGCTCATTCCTACTTCATAGACATCTGGAAAACAAAAGGCAATATGGGTCATTTCTGGTGTAAGTCCCTTTATTATACTATTGGGTTCACCTCCAATGTAACGGGCTGGCTTGTCTACTTGATTAAGTAGTTGATCTGTTAACTCTATCTTAGTCATTTTTTCCTCCAATATTTTAATGTTCTCTTACCTTTTGTAATTATTTATTACTTCTATTATTTCGTCACAGGCACCTTTCACATCACTCATTTGAATAGAAGCTGTTATTTCCTCTTTGATTTGCCCTCTCATATCCTTCGCTAAATTAAGGTAATTTAGTGCCCAGATACTAAAGACCAGTAGGATGCAAATAAAGCTTTGATAAAAGATTTGATATAGTCCAACCATTGCACTAGTTTGCTGCTGGTTGATTTCTTTCTTCGTATCTGGTATATATTCACTCTGCTCTTCTAATG
>JAEXBC010000306.1 GCA_023457875.1 Bacillota bacterium
CAAAATGCACTTTTTCCACCACATCAAGGGTATCTAAGAAATCTTCTTCCGTTTCGCCTGGAAAACCAACAATTATATCAGAGGTAAGCTCCACATCTGGCATTGACGCTTTTATTTTTTCTACCAATTTCAAATAACTCTCCTTGGTGTAACGGCGATTCATCTTTTCAAGCAGCCTAGTGCTTCCAGACTGAAACGGTAAATGAACACTTTTACAAGCTTTATCACATTTTGCCATCACCTCTATTAGTTCATCACTTAAGTCCTTAGGATGAGAGGTCATAAAACGAATTCGCCTAAGGCCCTCTATCTGATTGAGTTCTTCTAATAGCTGTGCAAAGCTAATGGGCTGTTCAAGATTCTTACCATAGGAATTAACATTTTGTCCAAGTAAGGTGACTTCTTTTACGCCTTGGCTAACTAAGGATTTTACCTCCGCGATAATATCCTCCTTCTTACGGCTACGTTCTCTTCCTCTTACATAGGGCACAATGCAATAGGTACAGAAATTGTCACAGCCATACATGATATTCACGCATGCCTTAAAGGGATATTTTCTGGCATCTGGTAAATCCTCTACAATGTCTTGGTAGGAATCCCAGATATCTATCACATTTTCTCTTGTTTCTAACCTGGTGTGTAAAAGCTCTGGTAATTTATAAATATTATAGGTACCAAAGATAATATCTACGTAATTATATTTTTTCTTAAGGGTATCTAATACAATGTCTTGTTGCATCATACAACCACATAGCGCAATGATGAAATTGGGATTATCTTTTTTTCGTTTTTTCAATGCGCCTAAACGACCATAAATTTTAAGTTCAGCATTTTCACGTACACAGCAGGTATTATAAATAATAAAATCAGCCTGATCCTCTTTGTCAGTTTTTAGGTAGCCTATTTTCTCCAACATTCCCTCAATTTTCTCTGAATCTCTGGCATTCATTTGGCAGCCAAAAGTAGAAATGCAGTAATGAAGGCCTTTACCTCTTATATGTTGTGCTAATATATCAATCATCTCATTTTGGCGCTTCGCCTCTTGAGTAGAAACTTGAATCACTTTTCTTTCACCCATCTTTATTCTCTCCTATACGTTCCTCTTCTTGTACTTTTTGCTTTCTTAATTCTTTTTATCTTCTTTGCTACTTCTCTTGTGCTTCTTATACTTCTTGTTTTGCTTGTCGTTCTTTTTATTCATTCTTTTAATTGTTGCTCTTTATTATGACGTTTTATTAGTTCTTTTTTAATTCATACTTACTTCTTTCTCACTTCATTCATTTTATTATTTCTTAGCTTATCGTTTTATTGTATCTTATTTATTATTTCTTTCTCATTTTACATGATATAACAGTATCTTTCAATGGATAATCGCCCTTGATAGGTGAAATAAAAACATAAATTCCCATGTAAGATTATCGGCTTTTTGCAAAAAATAAAAAGAAAGGAGCTGATTAAAAATGCCTAAGGACAGTCAAGTAGACCCAAAAGAAGTACGTATGAAAAAATGTAATGGTCAAACTCCTCTTACATCAGAGGAAGCTAAAAACCATAATCGAACAAGTAAAAAGCACTCCATTAAAAGTGAAGGCTATGGTAATCATTAAGTAGCGCCCTAGTCATCACCTATCCAAGAAAAAAATGAAGCTATAAAAAGCAATCTGTTAAGTAAGCTCATCTTAAAATGACAAAGGGCTATTAGTGGTCATCTAAGTACAATGCCACTAATAGCCTTTTGTAAATCCTATCTTATAAAATAAAGCTGACCATCAATAGTGCAATAAGATAAATACCCACTAATCCATCACCTGATGAAGCCTTAATTTGTTTATATCTAGAGCGTTGTGGTGAATTAAATCCTCTAATCTCTAGGGTAATCGCTTGCTTTTCTATTTTTCTAATGGAAGAGATCAATAGTGGCATGCTCATTGGAATAATCACCTTGATCTTTTTAAATATATTCTTTGTATCTAAATCACAGCCTCTGGCAACCTGTGCTTGGATGATTTGGTTCATTTCATTTGAAAAAGTAGGGATAAACCGAAGGGCTGTCGTAAGCACAAAGGCATATTTGTAGGGTATATGTAATTTATCTACCATTTCCGATGACAAATCATTAATGGGGGTAATCATAATCATTACGGACAAAGGAAGGAGTGCCCCGCTCATACGAAGCGCTAATAATAGTCCTGATAGGAGACCCTTATCCGTTATCGTAATCACGCCTAGTATTCCAAAAAGCTTATTTCCCTCATTCATTAATAGCATCTGAAACAACATCAGAAAAAGTCCTAGAATAAAAAACATCTTAAATACGCCCTTGGCTTCTTTATAGGTGCCACTGCCTATAGTAACTGCCACATTAAATAGTACGATGGCTGTTAAAAAATAAAGGTTCTCACACATAAAGCAAGCTACACAGGTTAATACTGCCCAAATAAGCTTTGTTAGAGGATGTAGCCTATGAAAAAAAGAGTCACCCGCTACATACTGCATCACTTGTTTCATAGCCGTTTCCTTCCTTTCATCACTTCTACCATTCCTTCAGCTGTATCGGCTCCTTCAAAGTCATCTTTAAGTTTTATCATCAGCTGAAAAAGCTGTGGTGGCATAATACCTGCTAGCATAAGGCTTTTCTCATTAAGAAAAATCTCCCTTGTGCTACCATCTTCTAATATATTTCCGTCATATAAAATAATCACCCGCTTTGCAAAGTCTTGGACAACCTCCATATCATGTGACACGATAATAACAGTTGTCCCCTTTTCATTAAGGGTTCTTACAATTTCCATAATCTCCATACATTCCTTGTAATCTTGACCAGTTGTTGGCTCATCTAGTACAAGTACTTCTGTCTCTAATGCTAGGATGGAAGCTAGTGCCACCCGTTGCTTCTCTCCTTTACTTAAGTTAAAAGGACTTTCCTTTAATAAATGGGTAAGATTAAGCAGTTCGGCAATGTCATTTACCCTTTGCTCAATTTGACTTACTGACTGATCTTGATTTTTTAACCCAAAAGCAATTTCGTCGTAAACGCAGTCACAAAAAATTTGGTGGTCAGGATTTTGAAAAAGATAGCCTATGTGCTTTGCCATTTCACTCGTCTTATGAGATTTAGTATCCATGCCATTAATGAGTACCCTACCACTTGTAGGCTTATTCATACCATTAAGTTGCTTAAGTAGGGTGGTTTTTCCTGCACCATTTTCTCCAATTAGTGCTACAAATTCTCCCTTTTTGATCTCTAGGCTTAGGTCCTTTAGGATAAAAGGAGATTTTAAGCTATAGCGATAAGATAAATTTTCTATTTTAATCAAATGATAAATCCTCCTTTGATGCCATACCATCTATAGTGACTTTACGATTTCATAGGCTTCTTCTACATCCACAGGCATACTGCCGTGATACATACCCTCTTCTTTTAGGAGCGCTGCTAGTCTAACAACTCTGGGACAATTAATCCCTAGCGTCTCTAATTCGTTATAGTTTTCTAAGACTTGCCTGGTAGGTCCCTCCATCAGAATACTGCCTTTATCCATCACCATCATTCTTGCACAGTACTCCGCTAAAAGCATCACTTTTTGCTCTACAATAATAATAGTCATACCTTGCTTTTCATTTAACATCTTAAGTGTTTCGAAAATTAATGTACTTCCAATTGGATCAAGTTCACTGGTGGGTTCATCTAAGACAAGTAGCTTAGGTTTTTGTGCTACAGCACAGGCAATAGCCACTCTTTGCATTTGACCTCCTGAAAGCTCCGTTATATTTCTTTGCCTAAGTGCACTGATGCCACATAAATCCAAGCTTTCTGTTATACGCTTTTCTATTTCTTCTCGCATCAAGCCTTGATTTTCAAGAGCAAATGCCACTTCCTCCTCTACACAGCTTGTAATCATCTGTGAAGAGGGATCCTGTAAAACACTCCCTACTATTTGAGAAAGCTGATGGCAAGTGCTTTCCACTGTATCATATCCTTCAATATTGACTTCTCCATAAAAAGCACCATTTCTATAGAAATGAGGTACTATCCCATTAAGTGCCATGGTAAAGGTTGACTTTCCCGCACCAGATGGACCAATAATGCCTATAAACTCTCCTTCTTGTACCGTAAGATTAATATTCTCTAGCGCTTTTTTGGCATCTTCCTCTCCAAAGTAACTAAAACTAAGATTAGTTATTTTGATCATCTTGATCACCTACTATAAGTTTTAATGGTGGATACAGTACGGTTACTAAAATACTGTTTACAAAAGCTGTTCCAAAGATAATAATGGTAAAGGCAATAATGGCTTTTGTATTAATATCCATACCCATTAGTAACAACACCTTTAGCATTAAAAAGAATGTATAACCACTAGCCAGTGTACTGATAAAAGTAATAACAAATGGCTTTATTGAAAGCTTTCCTATCTTTAATTGAAGGGGCACGCGAATGAGTGTAATCATTACAAAGGCACCAACTACTTCGCTAACAATGTTTGCATAAGGCGTATTGCCAGGTAAGAACTGACAAATAATCCCCGAAATTAGTCCTATGATTACCGCTTCAATAAACTTAGGTTTAATCAGTAAAATAGCTAAACAATACATGGCAATGATAAAATTAGGTTTAAGTGGAAGGCCAGCAATAATTGTGTTTGAAAAAATCTTTAGTACAGCTCCTGCGGCTAACAATACACCAATGAGTAATAACTCTTTTACCTCTAAACCTTCACCTTTTCGTTTTGATAACTGTCTTTTTTGTACTTGACTCATATTCCATTCTCCTCTCCCCATAGCTAGGCTTATTCCTTATCACTGCTATGTTTATTTTTTTGTGATAAGGGACTGATACTGAAAAAGGAATGCGGTAGTGGGTCAACGTAAAAAGACCCGTCCTTGTAATAGAACAAGGACAGGTCATCATATGCCTGCGGTACCACCTTGATTGATTGCAAAAGCAACCCACTTAACCAGAATGCCAACACATTCCTCACCCCATAACGCTGGCGATGCGTCGCTAGATACTCACTTTAATCAAAAAGCTTTCACCGCGCCCTCAAAGGACCATTTATCTATGTAGTATCTGCTATATTTCCACCATCAATAGCTCTCTTGAAGACCTTTTCATAGTTTTACTTCCTCTTCAACGGTTTATTAAATAATATACCGAAATATAAACTATGTCAATATATCATTAATTCTTTTTATTCACACTTTATCTTAATATAAGCTTTAACCAAATCCACACACTCACTACGTGTCAGACGACTGCTATTAATGCATAAATCATAATTTGCAGCATCTTTCCAGTCTTGACCTGTAAAATAATGATAATAGGCAGCACGTCTTTTATCCATCGTTAAAATATAATTTTTGGCGTTCTTTTTGGTACTTAAATGCATTTCCTCCACTGTTCGGATACAATCCTCTAATGGGGCATGCACATAGATGCGAATGACATTATCAAAGTCCTTTAAGATGTAATCCGCACAGCGCCCTATAATCACACAGGATTCCTTTTGAGCAAGTTCCTTAATAATCTTAGCTTGGTAATTAAAGAGATTTTCGTTGGATATAAAGTCATCACGGTCAGGAGGAATCACTTCTCCTTTATAGATATTTTTTGCCACCTTATAAAGTAAGCTACTTTTCACTGTTTCATCTGCATCGGCAAATAAAGATTCATTAATACCGCTATCATCTGAAGCTAACTTTAGTAGTTGACGATCATAAAAATCTATACCTAATTCATCTGCTAATAATTTTCCAATAATACGTCCACCACTACCAAAACCTCTTGAGATGGTAATCACGAAATTTTTCATGATCATCCCTCCAATCCTTATATATAATAGATTTGCGAAACTTATTGTTAACTATATTATATGAAGATTTTTGATGAAATACAAGTTAGCAAAATTGTTGCTATGTATTTATAATACTGCCTCAATTTTAAGATTTTTTTCTACTGATAAATCAATAAACTCATTATCAATACATACAACAGGTCTAGATAATGCAGATTTATTAATCATCACAATACGCCCGACAGTCTGATTGCTTAATCTGACCTTGTTATTAATATACGTGGTGACAGCATGCTCTAAAAATGGTAACAGGAATTTAGGATTGTATTTCTGGAAACCTTCATCCTCAAATAGTTCTATCACTTGAAAAGGACACACGCCTTTTCGGTAGACTCTATCTGAGGTCATCGCATCATAGACATCTGCAATAGCCACGATTTTTGCATAATCATCTATTTGCTCATCTAATAATCCCGCTGGATAACCTGTACCATCACATTTCTCATGATGCATTAATGCTACCCTTTTAATACACTCACTAATATCTTCATGCTTTAAAACAGAATAACCTAAAAGGGTATGTGACTTAACAACGTTAAATTCCTCTGGCGATAAACAGGAGGGTTTCTTGATGATATCAATTGGAATTTTCATCTTGCCCACATCATGGAGTAAACCACACAAACATAAGGTTCTCTCCTCTTCTTTCGAGAACCCTAACCATTTTGCCATCACGTAGCAAATCAGAGCCACATTAAGAGAATGCACGTAGGTTAAATCATCATATACCCTTATATGATGAAGCATTTCAAAGACACGAAAGGAGGTATTTTTATCTATAATCAAGGCATCAAGTTCCTTGCTTAACCTTTCAATATTAATCTCACGATTTTTTGAAATCACATCATTAATCATATTTTTAAACTCACGCACAGAGCGCACAAAGGCTTCATTAAAAGCCATAAAATCTTTAATGGATTCTATATAAACCATCATTTTTTTAACCTTGTGCATCTTTATTTTTGTAATCATAGCTCTTGTAAGATGAGTATTTTGAGGAATCAATAAGTTCCTTTTATGGTCATAAATGTCTTGGGCAACCATCATGCCTGGCTTTATACGATAAATAGGTAATTCTCTTTGCTGCATCTTATTCCTCCTATCTACAAAAGCTAACTCATCTCTTCATTGTTTGCATACGCTCTGGTACGCATACGAATGCGTTTAGCATAGTCAATGATTTTTCGTTCATAAGTCTCTGACATGAGTGGTGACCTAATTAAAAAGTCAGCCGTAGATTGATTGGTTGCCACCGGAATATCATAAAGCGCAGCTATACGTAATAGTGCTTTTACATCTGGGTCATGAGGTTGTGAAGATAAAGGATCCCAAAAGAAAATCATAAAGTCAATTTTACATTCAACAATACGACAGCCTATTTGTTGATCACCACCTAATGGTCCACTATTAAATGCGGTTACAGGTAGTTCCGTGTTCTTAGCTATAAGCTTCGCTGTAGTTCCTGTGCCACACAAAAAATGTTTGCTGAGCATCTCTTTATTATTTTTTGCCCACTCAATCATATCACTTTTTCTATTATCATGCGCAATAAGTGCAATACTTTTTTGTCTTTCCATTTTTACGATAGTATAATCATTTTCCATCTGCTATCACCTAGTCCTTAGTTTTCTACATTTTGCTGATAATTTTATTATACTAGATTTGACATCATTTCACCATAACGATTTACTATTTTATACTTCTTTTCAATTTTATCTACTAATATGCTTTTTTTTGCTTCTTGATGATAAGAAATATAAAGTTTTTTTCTTGCTCTTGTCATGGCAACATAAAATAACCGCATTTCCTCTGTTAATTTATTCTCCATCACACTTCGCTTAGAAGGAAATACACGGTCATTACAGCCAGCAATATACACCTCATCAAACTCAAGACCCTTGGCTTGATGCACAGTAATAATGGGAATGCGATCTTTAAAAAGCTCTGATTGTTCTATCTCACTATAATGAAGTGCTGAAAATGTCAGCAGATTAATCACATTATCCTGAACTGAAAGTGCACTGTCTTCAAGAAATTCTGCAATGCGGTACAATTGGCGCATCAGCTTAAGCTGAGATGCGTCATAATAGTCTTTAAAATCGCAAGTATTCATCAAATAGGTTAAGCTTTCTGTTATCCGATGGGTACAAAGATAGTGTCTAAGCTGGTTTAGTTTTTCCTTATATTCTATGACATAACAATAATAGGCTTCTATCTTTTCCAAACGCTCTTGCTGTTTACTTGCGATTTTGCGCATAAGATGGGTGAGCACTTCACTGGTTGCTAAGATGTCTTGCATAGCATTGTGGTTGGGAGATGTTTGGGCTTCTATCAACTTAGCTAGGGTATCTAGCTTATGATTACTTAATTTGGGATAAACCTTATAGGCTAAGTCCAATGTATCATAAACAGGCAAATCCTTGATAGCTGGCAAATGATATCGACTTAACATACTTGAAATGATTTGCATATCATAGTTTACATTGTGCCCTACAATCACGCAGTTCTCTATAAAGTCCAGTAGCTCTTTTAAGGCAACTAAGGGATCAAGTCCTTCCTTTTCTAACTGCTTATCACTAAAGCCGTGTATGAAATAGGAGTTTCCAACGGACTTGGTGGGCTTAAGTAGCACATTTAACCTTTTAAGTATGCCATCTTTTCCATAACGTATGGCGGCTATTTGAACAATATCATCCTGTAGTGTGGAAAGGCCTGTTGCCTCCACATCTAAAACAACAATCTGATTGTTTCCATAAGCTTCAAATAGAGGACTATAGGGATCTTTTGTCTCCATACGAAACCAATCATGCAAATTTAAATAACACGGCTTTGTATTTCTAAGTTCGTTTAAAAGCCATGTTGGTATATCTAGATAGGGATGTTCACTCATTTTTAATAAAGCATGACTATTTCTGTCATTAATACTGTACTCAAAAAAGGCTAAAAGCTCCTTTATCTCTTTTCTTCTAAAAAACTTGGTATCTTCAATCACCGTACAAGGAATATTTGCCTTCATAAAGGCTTGGGCAATTTTCTTTGAGTACTCATTCGTTCGAGTTAGTACAGCAATACTTGCCCCACGTGCTTTACTAGCCTTAACAGCAAGTTCAAGCATATTTATTTCCTGAGCTTTACTTTCTGCTTCAAGAAGGGTGATAGGCTCCCCTTCACATGTTGCCTTTGTGTAGCACGTGATGGGGTATAAGCGGCTACTTGCAATATAATCATTGGCTGCATCAAGTAAAGTCTTAGTGGTGCGATAGTTGATGGATAAATGTATTTCTAGCGGGTGATAATCTCTTCGATAATCCTTAGTCATCTGACTTGGCTGTGAACCGCGCCACTCATAGATGGTTTGATTAAAATCACCAAATAGTGAAAGCTGCTTATCGGCTAGCCTTTTTATGATGGTATATTCTCTGCAGCTTGTATCCTGCATTTCATCGATTTGAATCACCCCAAAACGATTTTGCCATCTTCTTTGGATCTCTGGCTGTTCTAATAAATACTGGGCTTCCACAACTAGGTCCATAAAGTCAATACAATTACTTTCCTTTAAATAACCACTATAGGCTTTAAGTAGCTTTAAACCAAACCTCTTTATAAATGGGGTATGGCTACTTCTATCTGAAAGGCCATAATCAAGTGAAGACTTAAAATAATCCTCGGCAATTTCATCGTAGGCATAGCGTTTTTCTATTGGAAAAGTTAAACTATGTCTTTTTATATTTTCAAAAAAACGAAGAAGATTGGGATAAAACAATGCCTCATCATTGATTCCATTTTTTTCAACAATTTTTTGCAAAATGGCTTGGCTATCCACTTCGTCAACTAAATTACAGGGAAAGGAAAAATGAGAGCTGGCTTTTTCGTGATTAATCAAATCATAACAAAAGGAATGGAAGGTTTTAACGGAGATTTGATTGATGGCCTCGGGTATGTATAAGCCCATACGCGTTTGCATTTCTTTAGCAGCTTTATTGGTAAAGGTTAGACATAAAATCTGCTCAGGTAAAACCCCATGCTTAATAAAATGGGCACTACGCATTGCCATAACCTTTGTTTTCCCCGTTCCTGCAGGAGCCAATACCAGTAGGTTTTGATCTAATGTATTTACTACCTGTTTTTGCTGCGGATTTAAGGTCTGATAATCCTTCTCAAACATCCTATCACTCCTTTATCTTTTTCCCTAAGATAAATATATATGAACTACGCCGTCTATGCAAATAGCATACCGCGGCAGCACTTCACTTGCTAAGTCCTACTAATTGTGCTATACTTTTCACCAAGAAATTTCATAATAAGTCATAAAACAATATTGGAGAATCCTATGAACCAACTGCTTGAGCTTATCTCACACGCCATCAATCAACAAACCTTTATACGCTGCATTTGGAGTAATCCAAGACGCCAAGAGTTTTCTAAAAAAATCACGCTAAAACCTGTAATCATTAAAAAAGAGTCTCTGCTTCAACTTGCTCGTACTAAAGAAAAAATGGAATATCACGAAAACATAACCCAAGGGGAGCTTGAAGTCTTTTTACAAGAAGAAGGCATGGCCTATAAGCAAGTACAACTTTACACTAGTACACAGGATTATCAAATTTTATTAAATAAAAAGGGCGAAGCACATATCAAAAAGCAACCCCCTACGCTAAGCTTACCAGCTTCTCTTTCTCATAATAGACAAAAAAACTATATTTTAGACACACCCTCCTCTGCACCTTTTCTAAAGGCCCTTGGTCTTATGGATGAAAATGGACAGATTAAACCCTCTAAGTATGATAAGTATAAGCAAATCAATCGTTATCTAGAGATCGTTTCGGATAGTTTATGTGATTATCCTATGGACTTCTTGCGTATTGTGGACTTTGGTTGCGGTAAGTCCTATTTAACCTTTGCACTGTATCATTACTTAACTGTTCTTTTAGGAAAAAAAGTGGAGATTATTGGTTTAGATTTAAAGGAGGATGTGATTGCCTTTTGTAATGATTTAGCCAAAGACCTTGACTACTCAAATCTTCATTTTCAGGTGGGTGATATTGGCAAGTACACCACGAATCAGCAAATAGATATGGTGGTATCACTACATGCCTGTAATACAGCCACAGATGCTGCCCTTGAAAAGGCCATTCTTTGGGGAACAAAAATTATTTTTGCTGTACCTTGCTGTCATCATGAGGCTTATACACAGATTGAAAATAGTATACTTTCTCCCATTTTAAAACATGGCATCTTAAAAGAACGTATCGCTGCTCTTGTAACAGATGGTCTTCGTGCTCAACTTCTCGAGGCCTATGGCTATAAGGTCAATCTCATTGAATTTGTGGATATGGCACATACCCCAAAAAACATTTTAATGAAGGCCATTTTAAAGTCCCATCCTACTTTTAATAAGGAAAGCTTTGCACTTTATCAAGAGACAGCCCATTTTCTCAATCTCAATTTGTGTTTAGAAAGAAGTCTGAAGACAAAAAAATAACCTTAAAAGGTGGTGAATTCATGCTTAATCTTCCTCCACAAGCCTTATTGTTGGATATCGAAACAAGTGGCCTAAGTAAAGAAAAAGATGTAATCATTAGTATTGGCATCTATTATAAAGACGATTCAGGTATACTAAAGCATAAAAACTGGTTTCTAGAGCATCCTGATGAGGAAGCTCCTTTACTTCAAGAATTCACCCAGTTTATCAAAAAGAGTCAAACACTCTACTCCTATAAAGGAAAAGTGTTTGACTATCCTTTTTTACTTAGCCGTATGCGCTTTCATCAAATAAATACCGAGTCCTTTCAAAGGCTTAAATTAGTCGACTGTTATCCTGCCTTAAAATACTTTGGAAAGACAAGGGAAAGCTTAGAAAAGCAAACCACCTATCAAAGGAAAAGCTCTTGTAGCGGAAGGGATGTGATTAAGCTTTATCATACCTATGTAAAATCCAAAGA
>JAEXBC010000307.1 GCA_023457875.1 Bacillota bacterium
ACTTTTCAGCAATGGCAGGAAGAACACAACCATTTAGTTAAAAAACTAATATATGGTGCCCCCGATTTTCTTTGGTTTGAGGAAGATATGAGGGCAGTATGGATTTGGGCTGTGGAAGACTGGGTAACAGAAGCAGATGTAGAGCCATATGAAATCATAGAGTTCAAAGGTGGGTTGTATGCAGCCGCTATGTCTGTAGATGGAGATGATGATATAAACGGCAGAGTTTATGAAGGTATTAAAAAATGGCTGGAAAGTAGCGGATTTGAGCTTGATGAACAACCTGGTCGTCGGACACTCTGTCAGATGGTAAATCCAACTGACGAGATTAAGGCTGCGCTTGGATACCATCAGCTTGACATTTATGTACCGATAAAGGTACGTAGCAAATTATAGTCAAACAAGGCTTAGAGCATATGCTTTAAGCCTTGTTGAATGTTATGCAAGGCATCAATGTTCTATTGTACATTTAAAGGGATAGAGGTCTGTGTGTAATGTAAATGAAAACAGGAGTTGATTGAATAATCTTTAACAATAGTATAAAATCAGGTTCAAAGTCGACGTGCTGTCAATAGATGTGGATAGGCATATGAAAAAGAGAAATAGACTATTATTAGTATTTACAGGAATATTAATAGGTATAGTGCTGATTTTTTTGCCAACCTAATGATTTTCCATCCGTATTTATTGGATACAAGGCAGAATTGGAGGGCGACAAACTTTTTGTTGGCGTTAAGTATAACATATTATTTTTTTGCAATTGAGGAAGATTTCGAAACTAAAATAGGTGAATTAGCCGGCAATATGGTGACATTCTAAGACTTCATTATAGCTAACGATTCGTTCTATGAACTCTTGAATGTGTGTGGAGTGTTCAATTGAAACGAAGATGGTCACCGTTAAGTGATAACCCATTTGCTTATGATTGATTTTAGTTGTATAATCTTGGATGATGTTTGATTCCTCTAGAATATGAAGACGATGATGAGGCTGTAGATCCTAAAATAAGACCTAACGGTCTTCTTGGAGGCACATACATCCATTTTTCCGTTTGCATGAATAATGGTGGCACATCAAGACTATATATAGATTTCAATCCATCTGATAGAGGGGTATGTGGCCAAATTGTTCGCTATTTACATGATCCTGATGAATATAAAGTTATTGCAGATAGTTTTGATGAATATTTGCAGCTTTTAATAGATAATGAGTTTATTTATCTATGGGATGAAGAAGATTAAGTTGTGATTAAGTATAACAACATAGTTACGATATTGATATAAGTACTGATTGACAGAGAGGAAAAAGTAGGCGTTTATAAAAATGATATTGGAGGAAGATATAATGAGAAGATTACTTTTGCAAATCTACGCAAAGAATAGGCAAGAAGCTTTTGATTTTTACAAGGATGCTTTTAATGCTGAAATTGGATATTGTGAAAAAGCTGAAGATGGCACGATTATTCATGCCGAACTAAGTATTTGTGGACAAAGCATTGCGGTTGGAGAATTGTATTATGATAAGCAGCAAGCTATAGCAGGTAATACAATGCAATTCTGTATGCAGTTTGAACCTGGAGAAGAGTATATCATTGAACGGGCATATGAAAAAATGGAAACAGAAGGAAAAGTTCTTAGTCCTTTAGGTTCATGCTTCTTTAGTCCACTTATGACTGACATTATTGATAAATACGGTGTGCATTGGTGCCTATATATTGGGTAATCAAACTTCATTTGTTTCCCGGGCTTGTATTGAGTATAGTCTATATATTCAGCTTTTCTTATCTATGATGTGAAAATCAGGGATAAGAAAAGCTTTTTTTAGTTCTTTCCAAGTTGTTTTTTAACCATTTCCATCAGTTTTAAAGTAGCAGGGGAAATAAATCTACTTTTATTGTAGATTAAGCTATAGGGATAAAGCCAATTAGCATTTTTGAGCTTGATTTGATGAAGCAAACCTAGTTTTAATTCAGTAGCAACTGCCGAATAAGGAATCAAGGCGAGCCCCAAGTCAGCCGCCACAGCTTGTTTAATGGCATCAATACTACCTAGAGACATGGCTACATTTTCTTCTAGGTTCAGTTCATGAATGACTCTTTCATAAGCTAGGTAAAGCTGAGAGTTGCTATCATGTACAATAAAATCACTGTTTGCTAAATCCTCAGCAGATGAGATAGGCTGTTTGGCATAAATACTTTGGTTTGAGGCTATTAGTACAAGTGGGTCTTCTTTTAAAGATAAGACTTCAATTTGAGAGGTATAAGTTACATCACCACCATTAATAGCAAAATCAAGAATATTATGATGAATAAGGTTTGCAATTTCAGAGGTATTCCCGATATAAAGCTTCACATTGACCTGCGGATAAAGTTGCTTAAAGTCACCTATGATGCTGGGGAGAAGATAGCTTCCCGCAGTATTGCTACCCCCAATGGTAACCTCGCCACTGACAGTAAGCTTACGATCTGCAAGTTGATTGGAGGCTTCTTGAACGAGCATGAAAATTTGTTGTGTATAGTGAAAAAGGGTTTTGCCATTTTCATTTAACACAAGACGTGTGCCTTGTTTATCAAAAAGCTTAAGTCCTAGACTATCCTCTAGTTTTTTGATTTGAATGGATAATGCAGGTTGGCTAATATGCATCTCCTCACTAGCTTTAGTCATGCTTCCAAGAGTCGCTATAGTGTTAAAAAGATTAAGGTAATGTAAGTCCATTATAGAAAACCTCCTAAATTTAGTTTAAGCATTAAACTTATAAACTATATTT
>JAEXBC010000308.1 GCA_023457875.1 Bacillota bacterium
TTGTTGTAGAGGCCATGAAAACCTGTGAAAGTCAAAACTTACTGGGGATTATTGGTATTGTAGATGCGGATTTTTGGCATATAGAACCTCAAAGACAATTGCCGCAGAACTTATTTTTGACAGATGCCCATGATCTTGAATGTATGCTTCTAAGATCCTTAGCTTATGAAGATATTTTGCTAGAATATGGTGATCATAAGAAAATCATGCATTTTGAAGAAAGAAGAAAGGCTGATATCAAACAGATCCTGCTTGAAAACGTTGCGCAAATAGGTTATTTAAGAAAGCTTTCTCTGGAGCAACATTTGGATTTGAATTTTAATCAGTTAGCCTTTGCGGAATTTGTCTATATAGGGGATTTAGTGATTAAGGAGGAACAGCTGATTAGTAGTTTGCTTTTCCATAGTAAAAAGCAAGGTATGTATAGCATACAAGATATAAAAAAGAGGCTAAATAGTTTTATTAATCCTAGTGATGACTTGTGGCAAGTCTGCTGTGGGCATGATTTGATGGAGGTACTCACATTGGGGCTAGTGCATCTGTTTGGCAACTATAATGCAAAGAAATTATTTGCTGGACAACTTGAAGGAAGCTTTAGACTCGCCTATCAAAAGCACTATTTTGAGAAAACAGATCTCTATAAGCAGCTTGTGAATTGGGAAGAAAAAAATGATTCTTATCGCTTATTTTCGACTGAAAAGGGCTAGTAGATGATTTTATACGACACGAATACATAAAAGACAACTTGATATCTCCTACTATAGAAGGGCCTGAGTTATAAAAAGATTGAATAAATAGGAACATTGTGTACTTTTTTTGTCAAAGGCACGCAATTTTCTCCATTTACTTTAAACTTAATTCAAATAGAATTAAATGTGAAACGAATAAATTAATATGTGAGGAGAGCAGTCTATGAAATATGGTTATTTTGATGATGCAAGAAGAGAGTATGTCATTACTACCCCACAAACACCTTATCCATGGATTAATTATCTAGGAAGCGAATCTTTTTTTGGATTAATATCTAATACAAGTGGTGGATACTCTTTTTATAAGGATGCTAAACTAAGAAGAATAACAAGATTTAGATATAATAGTGTACCAATTGATAATGGTGGAAGGTATTTTTATATAAACGATAATGGTGATGTGTGGTCACATACATGGAAGCCTGTAAAAAAAGAACTTTCTTTCTATGAATGTAGACATGGTTTGGGCTACAGTATTTTTACAGGTGAAAGAAATGGTGTTCGTGTAGAACAACTTTCTTTTGTACCTACTAAGACAAACGCAGAAGTACATAGATTAAAAATCAAAAACACTTCTGGCGCAGCTAAAAGCTTTAAGCTCTTCTCTTTTATTGAATTTTGCTTATGGGATGCTCAAGATGATGCAGCTAACTTCCAAAGAAACTTTAGTACTGGTGAAGTAGAGATTAAAGGAAGCGCAATCTACCACAAAACAGAGTATAAAGAAAGAAGAAATCACTATTCATTCTATGCTGTAAATACACCAATTGATGGTTATGATACAGATCGTGATAGCTTTGTAGGACTTTATAACGGTTTTGAAGCACCAGATAGTGTTATGGCTGGTCAATGTAAAAACTCAGTTGCGCATGGCTGGTCTCCAGTTGCAGCACATCAAATCAATATTGACCTTGCTGCTGATGAAGAAAAAGTACTTATTTTTACTTTGGGTTATATCGAAAATCCACAAGAAGAAAAATGGGAATCTAAGGGCGTTATTAATAAAAAACCTGCTGAAAGTATGATGGCTCGTTTTGCAACAAATGAAGGTGTAGAAGCTGCTTTTGCTGAGCTTACTGCATCATGGGATAGCTTACTTTCTCACTATACCCTTGAAAGTGATGATTAAAAGCTTAACCGTTTGGTAAATATCTGGAATCCATATCAATGTATGGTTACCTTTAATATGTCAAGAAGTGCTTCTTACTTTGAATCAGGTATTGGACGCGGTATGGGCTTTAGAGATTCCAACCAAGATTTATTAGGTTTCGTACATCAAATTCCAGAGCGTGCAAGAGAAAGAATTATTGATATTGCTTCTACTCAATTTGAAGATGGTGGATGCTATCATCAATATCAACCACTTACCAAAAAAGGTAATAATGACATTGGTAGTGGATTTAATGATGACCCATTATGGCTTATTCTTGGAACCACAGCTTATATCAAGGAAACTGGTGATTTAGCAATCCTTGATGAGATGGTACCATTTGATAACGATGAAAATAATAAGGCAAGCTTATTTGATCACTTAAGCGTATCTCTCGATCACGTAACAAATAACTTAGGACCTCATGGCCTTCCATTAATTGGACGTGCTGACTGGAATGACTGCTTAAATCTTAACTGCTTCTCTAATACACCAGGTGAATCTTTCCAAACTACAGAAAATCAAGCAGGTGGTGTTGCTGAATCTGTATTCATTGCTGGTATGTATGTGATGATTGGTAAAGAATACGTTGCGCTTTGTAAAGAAATCGGTAATGAAGCAGAAGCTAATCGTGCACAAGCTGAAGTAGATAAGATGGAAAAGAATATTCTTGCTCATGGATATGATGGAGAATGGTTCTTACGTGCTTACGATTTCTATGGTAATAAAATTGGTAGCAAGGAAAATGAAGAAGGTAAAATCTTTATCGAATCTCAAGGTTTCTGCGTAATGGCAGGCGTTGGTGCTGAAACTGGTGAAGCTGAAAAAGCACTTGATGCTGTTAAGGAAAGATTGGAAACACCTTATGGTATTGTACTTAACAATCCAGCCTTTACAAAATACTATATTGAGATGGGTGAAATCTCTACTTACCCAGCTGGCTATAAAGAAAATGCAGGTATTTTCTGCCATAACAATCCATGGATTGCTTGTGCAGAAACAGTTATCGGTCGCGGTGATCGTGCATTTGAAATCTACAAGAAGATTGCACCAGCTTACCTTGAAGAGATTAGTGATATTCACAAGACAGAGCCATATGTATATTCACAAATGGTTGCTGGTAAAGATGCAGCAATACCTGGTGAAGCTAAAAACTCATGGCTTACAGGAACAGCAGCTTGGAACTTTGTAACTATTTCTCAGTGGATTCTTGGCATCAAGCCAGAATACAAAGGATTAAAGATTGATCCATGTATCCCAAAAGATTGGAATGGCTATAAGATTATGAGAGAATTTAAAGGAACAAAATATGAGATTAGCATTTCAAATCCTAACCATGTAAACAAAGGCGTTGCGTCTTTAGTAGTAGATGGTAAGGTTGTAGAAGGTAATATTGTTCCTGACTTCAAAGATGGAGCAACTCATAAAGTAGAAGTTGTTCTTGGATAATAAATAAGCATTTGATAAGAGACGAGATTGTTTTTGGACAATTTCGCCTCTTTTTTTACGGGAACAATTTGGCACATTCATTTGAAAAATAGTTGATAATCATTTAAACTAGTATAAGATGTAAAAAAGGCGAAAAGATGAAAGGTAAGGGGAATATAATGTATGTCATAGTTTTATATATCATTATCGTGATATTTTTGGGTGCGCTTATAAAGAATGAGGCAAATGCCAAAAAGAAGTACATCAAAGCCTGTGAGACGGCAGTCTTTCAAATAACAAGTTTAAAGCGTAAGAGTGAGAAAAGGGCAAAGCAAATTTCTTTGGCTATTTTGATAGGATTAGGTCTTTATATCCTGATAAGCGGGATCCTTCGTTGCACGAATGGGAACATTATTTTATTCGTTGCCATGCTCTATATGATCAGCTATTATGCGCTTGAATATTTACCTCATTCCTCATGGTGTGTAACGCCACTTGGTATCTTGTGTGAAAGGCACATGAGCCCTATTCTATGGGAGAATATGATGTATTATAAATGGGTCAATACCAAACAGTTGCTTTTACAAATAGGTTATAAAGGAAAAGGGATTGCGAACAGGCGATGTGAACTACACATTAATCAGGAAGATGCACCACGGGTACTTGCTCTTTTACAAGAACACCATATTGTTGAGAAAACCCTATAAAATGGATAGATCAAATTATACAGAAAAATATGACTAGAGTCTGTATTTTTATATCTTTTTTTATGCTTATAAATCTACAAAAAAAGATATAAACTGCTATAATATAAGAAGAACACAGTAGGAGTTGAGACAATGTATAAATTAATAGCAGTGGACATGGACGGCACGTTACTTCGTGAAGATAAAACGATTTCAAGTAAAACAAAAAAAATGATTGCAAAAGCAGTTGAAAAAGGCGTTAAGGTTGTATTGGCTTCAGGACGACCAATAGAAGGACTTTATCGCTATTTAGATGAGTTAAATCTTAATGACATAGATGATTTTGTCATGAGCTTTAATGGAAGTATCGTACAAAATGTAAAAACAAAAGAAGTTATTTTTAAAAACATTTTAAAGGGGTCAGATCTCATAGAATTATATGAACTTTCTCAGAAGTTAGGGGTAAATAGCCATGCCTTTTCAACCAAAGGGTGCATTACGCCAAAAATCAATGAATATACACTGTTTGAAGGTAGAATAAATGGTATCGAGGTTCATGAAATAGATTTTAGAAAGGTAGATCCTGAGGAAGATGTTATTAAGATGATGTTTGTAGATCCACCTGAAGTACTAAATGAAGCAATAAAAAAACTTCCACCAGCTTTATTTGAAAAGTACACTATCGTAAGAAGTACACCTTATTTCCTAGAGTTTTTGAATAAATCATCAAGTAAAGGTAAAGCTGTAGAAATATTAGCCAATCACTTAGGAATTAAGCGAGAAGAAGTGATCTGCATTGGTGATGCGGATAATGATTTAGATATGATTCAATTTGCTGGTTTGGGCGTAGCCATGGGAAATGCCTTTGATGAGGTGAAAGAGGCAGCAAACTATATTACCC
>JAEXBC010000309.1 GCA_023457875.1 Bacillota bacterium
AGTATTCAAAATGCATTACCAGCGTATTTTTATGATCATTTGGGAAAAGATTTATTTGTCTTTGTAGCAGATAACGGAAAGGTTGTTTCAATCACCATGCTTGTGGCTGTGGAAAAACCTGCTAATCTAAGATTTCCTACAGGGAAGATGGGCGAGGTATTCAATGTTTATACCAAGAAAGAATTTAGAAGGCAGGGGTTGGCGAAACAACTGATGGAATTGTTACTTTCAAAAGCGAAAGAATTACAACTAGATTTAGTGGAATTAAAAGCGACGCAAGATGGCTACCCCTTATATTTAGCTTTGGGCTTTGAAAAAGAAAACATACGCTATATGCCAATGCAATATAGGCCATAAGTAAATACTAGCTACTTATTAAAAACTTCAGTTTAGCTCATATAAACTGAAGTTTTTTGATAGTTTGGAAAGGACTCAAAAAATGGAAGGACATTTTTTTAAAATGAAGTGAATATAATTGAAAAGTAGCAAAACAATCTAGACTAACGGAAGATAGCATATGGCGTACAGGTAACAACAGAAGAACTGGTTGAATGGACCGCCTAAGATGTTAAAGGGGGAATGTATATGGCAGGAGCATGGAGATTTGAAGAAATGGAACCTTGTAAGTTACCACAAAGGGTAGAAATTGCTTTTAAAGAAGCAACTGAAGGATTAGTTGGCATGAGTTACACACCAGTACTTTATGTAGCAAGTCAAATTGTTAATGGTATGAATTACTGTATTATTTGTAAGACAGTAATGGAAACCAACCCACCAAAGGAAGGCTGTAAAAAGGTTGTGATTTATCAACCACTTGATGAGGGCAAGGCAAGGTTTATAGAGGTATCAGATATTATTTAATCAAATGAGACTCAAAAACTACATAATAATTCTCCAAACTGGAACAATAATGAGGTAATCTTTTATGCGATAGTTTAGGAGGAAAAAATGCCAAATTTAAATTGTAGTGTACACAACTGTTCTTATAATAGAGACAATAATTGCTCTCTAGCAGCAATTCATGTCGGTGGGCAAGAAGCAACAAGACCACAGCTGACTTGTTGTGAAAACTTTATTTCTACAGAGTATACTAATAGCAATGAAGTGCATCAACCTTATCCACAGGTAGATATTGAATGTAAGGCCGTTGACTGCATTTATAATTACGAAAAAAGATGTGCGGCTAAAGAGGTGCAAATTGGTGGTAAAGAGGCCTGTAGCACCCAGGATACAGATTGTGTTACCTTTTGTTCAAGATAAAAAGTGATGATAAAAAAACTAGGAGCGTGTATCACACAGATACACCTCCTAGTTTTTTTACTCAAAACAAGAAATTTGCTAATCGACTATAAAATAACGCGAAGATACAATTCATTGTAAATGATAATATATATGTAGTATAATATGTAAAAAGAAACCAGAAGGAGGAGAAAAGGTGACTTTGTCTATGTTAGAAGTAGGAGAGCAATTAACCTCACCTCTTGGTATTACCTATGACATTTTAAGACTATTAGGAAGTGGTGGACAAGGAGAAGTATATGAGGTGACAGCAGGGAATAAGCACTATGCCCTTAAGTGGTATTTTCCTCATATGGCAACCAACAGACAGGCTGAGATTATTCAAAAACTCGTGCACACAGGTAAGCCTGATGAACGATTTTTATGGCCAATGGACTTTGTTATGAAGGGCGATACTTTTGGATATATTATGGAGCTTCGCCCTCATGAATATAAAAGTATTGTAGATTTAATGAAACGTAAAGCAGAACCTTCTTTTAAAGCACTATGTCTGGCAGGCTATGAGCTAGCAGATTGTTTTCAAAAATTGCATTCGTTAGGTTATAGTTACTGTGACATATCGTTTGGTAATGCCTTTTTTAATCCAGATAACGGACAAGTACTTGTTTGTGACAATGACAATGTGGTGATTAATAAAGAAGCAAAGGAGTGTGTTCAAGGCACCTTAGGCTTTATGGCACCAGAAATCGTAATGGGAAAAGGAACACCTAATGCACAAACGGACTTGTTTTCTTTGGCAGTGCTTTTATTTTATATGTTTATGTTACATCATCCTTTAGAGGGTGCAGCTGAGGCAAGTATTAAGTGCTTAGATATGCGGGCTAAGCAAAGGTTATATGGGGAAAAGCCTGTATTTATTTGGGACAAGGATGATTTATCCAATAGACCTGTAGCAGGCTATCAAGATAATGCCATTATTTATTGGCGATTGTATCCTAGAATGATTCGGGATTTATTTATGAGCGCCTTTACAGAAGGCTTATATCATCCTAATAAACGCATTTTGGAGAATCAATGGAAACGTGCTTTTTTTGAATTACAGGATCACATTATGCTGTGCCCCAATTGTGGCGCAGAAAATTTCTATGAAAATCAAGAGGCTATTGGGGCAGGTAATATTTGTTGGTCTTGTAACCAAAATGTTTCACCAGGCGCACTGCTGGTTTTAGGAGATAAGGTGATTGTACTTCATAAAGATACCATTATTTACCCACATCACTTTTATCAAGATTTTGATTTAAGCAAAGAAGTTGCCAAGGTAACCCAGCATCCCAAAGAACCACAAAAATGGGGTCTTCAAAATAAAACCCTAGCTACTTGGCAAGTTAAAAAACAAGATGGGCAAATAATAAGTATACCGCCTGAAAAAAGTATGTCATTGCAAGATGGATTAGAAATTGATTTTGGTCAATTTCCGTCAAAGGGTGTCTTGAAAAAGCATTCATAGAAGTCATTTTACATGAGCAGTAAAAAAGATAAGGGAGGAAGTAAGATGGAAGGATTAAAAAGACCAGGGGGAGAACTGGCAGCAAGACCACTACACTTTATATGGTTAGTAGATTGCTCAGGCTCAATGATGGGAGAGAAGATTCAATCACTTAATTATGCTATTTCGCAGACAATACCTGATATGCGTGAGGCGGCAAAGGAGAATCCTAATGCACAGCTTTATATACGTGCCATTACCTTTTCAGAAGGGGCAAAGTGGCACATTGCCAACCCCACGCCAGTTGAGGAGTTTGAGTGGATTGATGTAGAAGCTAACGGACTAACTGATTTAGGAAAGGCCCTGGAGCTTGTGGCTACTCAGCTCACCATGCCTCCTATGCCAGAACGAGCTTTGCCACCTGTTTTGGTGCTATTATCAGATGGACAACCTACGGATCAGTATCAAAAAAGCTTAGAAGAGCTTTTGGCGCTGCCTTGGGGTAAGAAGGCAGTTAAGTTAGCCATTGCCATTGGTAGTGATGCGGATACCGAGGTGCTTAAGGCTTTTATTAATAATAGTGAAATGCCTGTTTTACAGGCGAATAATCCTGGCGCACTGGTTAAATATATTAAATGGGCGTCAACGGTAACTAAACAGGTATCCTCTCCACATAGCCAAGTGATCAGTCAAGGTGAGACAAATATGCCACTGGACTTAGGAACGCTACCTGTTTTATCAGACGATGCTATGGATGTGTGGTAAGCCTATGGAGTGGGCTATTGTTAAAGCATGTTTAACGGGAGCATCTCACAAGGCTAGGCAGATGCCCTGCCAGGATGCGATTATGGTAAATCATCTTTCAAAGGATAGTTTTATTTGCGCGGTTTCAGATGGTCATGGTAGT
Organism: Bacillota bacterium; assembly: GCA_023457875.1. Classification (GTDB taxonomy): domain Bacteria; phylum Bacillota; class Clostridia; order Lachnospirales; family Cellulosilyticaceae; genus Cellulosilyticum. The sequence continues at coordinate 3,633 of JAEXBC010000309.1, forward strand.
CCTAAATGTCCCTACAGTGATGAAGGAGCTAAAGCTGCCGTTAGCATCGGTTTAGAAGTTATAGAAACATTAGTGTGGCAAAATAAAGAAGAAGAACTCTATCCCTTGATGAAAAGTATTAAGGATCTACAGCTTCCTAAAACCATTGAAAAGAAATGGAAGGAAACGATTAATGGGATTCACCAAAAGGCAAACAGAACCCCTTGTGAAGAAGCGCATCAGCTGTATCAATTATATGGATGCACACTTATTCTTTTGTGGGTAACGAAGGACTTTTTATTTGCGATGCAAATAGGAGATGGAGATTTGCTAGTGGTAGATCATGAAGGAGAAACCAAGTGGTTAATTGAACCTGAAGTACAGTATGGAACAGAAACCTATTCTTTATGCCAAAGGAAAAGTTGGAGGCATTTCAAAACACTTTTACAAGTCATTGAAGCAGGTCATGTACCTGCTTTATTTTTAATCAGTACAGATGGTTATGCCAATAGCTTTATAAGTAGTGCGGATTTCTTGCAAATTGGAAAGGATTATCTCGCCTTGTGCAAGCAATTACCAGAAGACGTGTTAGAAGAAAACCTAGTCAAATGGCTTGAAGAGGCAACGCAAAAGGGTAGTGGAGATGATATGACACTAGCTGCTATTTATAGCAAGTAGCGTAAAGGGGGAAAGGAAAGCTATGCGAAAGCAAATCATTTCTAAACTGTTAGAACTAAAAACCCAATATGGTGAAGCGCTTTTTAGTGAGCCAAAGCGTGTATTGGCTTTTATAAAAGACTATTTTCCTTTTGCCAAAATAGAGCATTATCTTTTGGAACAAAGTCTAAAGATAGATGTGTACAAACAGCTCAAAGAGGGAAATATTAACCAATATATGTTGATTCGGAATCAATGCATCAGTCAGCTTCACGATACGTATTTAATGGACCGTTCACTCGCTGAAGATGCAGTTGAACTTTGGATCAGATTGGTGAAAAAAGAAAAGGGAATTGATACGGTTTTTAGTCAAGATAAGCTATTAGGGGAAAAATTAGTAGAGATAACAAAAGAGGAAAATAAGGTGCCTTCCCTTCAATTAACACAAAGTCTTAGTCTTATTTTGCATATGGCAGATTGCTATTATAATGGACAAGGTGTTGCCAAAAACAATGATGAAGCGAAAAAGTGGTATCTTAAAGCTGCGGCGCTGGGAAGTGAGCAAGCCATGATTACGCTGGGGAATATGCATTACATGGGACATGGTATCAAAAAGGATTTTAAAGAGGCCTTTAAGTGGTATCAAAAAGCAGCCAAGCTTGGTAGTGCAGTGGCTATGAACTATTTGGGGAATATGTATTATGAAGGAAAAGGGGTAGAAAAGGATGAAAAGCAGGCGATTTATTACTATGAAAAAGCTGCCTGTTTAGGTCATTATACAGCTATGTTTAATCTAGGATATATTTATTATGAGGCCCATATGAAGGGCTGGGATGAACCCTTTGAGGTATATTTAAAGGCAGCACAAAGGGGCGCGATAGAAGCTATGAATCATGTGGCATACGCCTATCATATGGGAGATAGTGTTACTCAAGATTATAAAAAGGCCATGAAATGGTATAAAGCTTTAGCTAAAAAAGGTCAAGCCTCTGCTATGATTTTGCTAAGCTATATGTATTTAAATGGTCAAGGTGCCTCAAAAGACTATAATAAGGCAGCACAATGGTGTGAAAAAGCAATAAAATTATATCAATAATTGATTAATTCTTGATTTTTTTGAAAACTGCGGGTATACTTACTTTATCGATTTAATAATTTATTACTTTATCATAGTAAAGCGAGGGCAAGCAATGAAAAATTATACGCTTCACATACCAGAAGGTGTCAAGGATTATATGGGCGAGGAAGCCGCACTTAAGGGCAAGGTTCAAGATCAAATCAAAACCATTTTTGATGGGTATAGCTATCATTGGATTGAAACGCCTACTTTTGAATATGTAGATGTCTTTACCGTAGGTAACGATAATCTTAAGCAACCTAGCTTACAGCAGCCAAGTTTATATCAGTTTATCAATAGACAGGGTGAAATCGTGGCCCTTCGTAGTGATATGACACGCTCAATCGCAAGGGTTATTGGAACGCAAAAAAACAATACGATTATGCCACAACGTTATGCTTATATGTCAAATAGTTTTAGATACCCCGAGCGTTATCAAGGCAAGCTTCATGAGTTTACACAAGCTGGCGTTGAACTGGTGGGTAATACGAGTATAGAAGCAGATGCTGAAGTGATTAGTTTAGCAGTAGCAGCACTTAAAAAGGCGGGTGTAACTGATTTTACAGTACATATTGGCAGCAGCCAATTTTTAAAATACACCTTAAGTGATTTAGGATTAGATGAAGTACACATTGGTGAGGTATATAAAGCCATTGACCAAAAGGATGCGGTAAAGCTAAAGGCTGTATTACAACAGGCTATTGAGGACAAAGAGACCTTAAGCATTTTATTAGAACTGATTGAGTGCGCTGGACAAATTGAGCTACTTCGTACAGTTAAGAAAAAGATGAATAGCACCCAAGCAGTAGCCGCTTTAGAAGAATTAGAAAGACTTTATGAGCTCTTAGAAGACTATGGTGTAAGTGAGTATACCCTTTTTAATTTTAGTTTACTTTCCTATGGAAAATACTATACGGGAATGATGTTTCAAATATTTACCCCAGGTGTAGGCACTGCCATTGTAGAGGGTGGAAGATATGATCATTTACTACGTGAGTTTGGTAAGGACTTACCTGCAGTAGGCTTTGGTATTGATATAAATATGATGATTTCTAGATTGATGATCCAAAAGCCTCTAGCGCCACTATATAGCACCTCAACCTTAGTGGTATCCAACAAACATACTCGAAAAATATGTTATGAGATTAGCAATCGTCAAAGAGAAAGCGGCATGATTATTGAAAATTGCTTTACTGATGATATTGAAGAAGCTAAAAAATATGCTAAAGAAGTTGGTATGGGTGGCATTTTGCATTATAAAGCCTATAACAAGGTAGATGTATACAACCTGCAACAAGGTACGGTTAAAGAAGTATCTATGAATGAGCTTTATATAGAGGATTAATAGGGGGAGAATAAAATGGAACAAATTACATTTGCTTTAGCTAAAGGGCGATTGGCCACTCAAGCTATGGGCGTTTTAAAAGAATTAGGAATTACCTGTAAAGAGATGGAGGGCGAAAGTCGTAAGTTACTTTTTACAAGTGATGATGGACAATTTCGTTTCTTTTTATCTAAGGCTTCTGATGTACCTACCTACGTAGATTACGGTGTGGCGGATATTGGTATTGTAGGAAAAGATACGATATTAGAAGAAAATAGAGCGGTTTATGAGGTGATTGATTTGGGCTTTGGTGCATGTAAAATGGCAGTAGCTGGAGAGCCAAGCAAAAAGCAATTACTAGAAAGCGGTGGACTTATTCGCATAGCCACTAAATATCCTGAGATTGCAAAACGTTATTTTCAGCAGACCAATCGGCCTGTAGAGATTATTAAATTACATGGTTCTGTTGAACTTGGACCTATTGTAGGTCTGTCAGATGTGATTGTAGATATTGTAGAAAGTGGCAAAACCTTAAAGGAAAATGGCTTAGTGGTACTAGAAGATATCGAACCTTTATCAGCACGTTGTATTGTTAATACAGCTAGCCTAAAGGTGAAGCATACAGCAATGCGCAGTCTTTTAAATGACATTGAGAGGAAAATGGAGGTAGCGAAATGATACAAATTCTTGAGGGAAAAGCAGCACAAGAAGATTTTCTAAAGCAATTAGCCATAAGAGGTAATATGGATTCTGGCGCATTTGCGCAAGCAGCTAAGGCCATTGTCAGTGATGTGCGTGAAAATAAAGATGAAGCTTTATTTAGATATACCAAGATGTGGGACTGTGAGCATATTCATGCAAGCAATGTACGTGTCAGCAAAGAAGAAATGAAAAAAGCTTATGATAGTTTAGAAAGTGATTTACAAGAAGCCATTACCCTTTCAGCAGGACGTATTGAAAGCTTTCACCAAAAACAAAAACAAAATACTTGGATAGATGTGAAGGAAAATGGCGAGATATTAGGTCAAAGAGTAACGCCTCTTGAAAAAGTAGGGGTATATGTACCAGGTGGAAAAGCAGCTTACCCTTCTTCAGTACTTATGAATGTCATCCCAGCTAAGGTTGCTGGTGTAGAGCGTATTGTGATGGTGACACCTGCTTCAAAGACAGGAGAATTAACCCAGGAGGTTTTAGCAGCAGCTTATATTGCTGGTGTAGATGAGCTTTATAAAGTGGGCGGCGCACAAGCGGTAGCTGCTTTGGCTTTTGGTACAGAGACGATTCCTAAGGTAGATAAAATTGTAGGTCCTGGAAATATCTATGTTACCCTTGCAAAGAGAGAGGTATTTGGCTATGTTAACATTGATTCTATTGCAGGCCCAAGTGAAATCTTAATTATTGCAGATGAAAGTGCGAATCCTACTTTTGTAGCAGCTGATTTACTTTCACAAGCAGAACATGATCAGCTTGCCTCTAGTGTGCTTGTTACAACCAGTAGAAGCCTTGCCGAAGAAGTTCAAAAAGAAGTGAGTCGTTTTTATCAGGAACTGCCTAGAGCTGAGATTCTTAGTGAATCCCTTAAAAATTACTGTGCACTAATTATAGTAGAAAACATGGAAGAAGCCTGTGAGCTTGCGAACACCATTGCACCAGAGCATTTAGAATTAGCTGTTAATGCACCTTTTGAAGTACTTACCAAAATCAAGCACGCTGGAGCTATTTTCCTTGGACACTATACGCCAGAGCCAGTAGGAGATTATATGGCAGGACCTAATCATGTCCTACCTACTAATGGAACAGCACGTTTCTTCTCACCTTTAGGGGTAGATGATTTTGTTAAGAAAAGTAGTATCCTATCTTTTACAAGGGATGCACTGCTTCCAATAGGTAAGTCCATTGTGAAATTTGCAGAAAGTGAAAGACTTTTTGCTCATGCTTTATCTGTTCAAGTGCGCTTAGATGAAGAGGTGAAATAATCGTGAACTATTTAAGAGAACGTTTTAAGGGGATGCAACCCTATCACTCTCCCTACTTAACACAGGGAGTGATTCTCAATTCAAATGAAAGTCCTTATGGCGTACCAGAAGAAATGATCAGCTTTATGCAAGAGCGCATCAAAGAGATATTAGTTAATCGTTATCCAGATACGGATAGCTACGAATTAGCTGAAGTGGTAGCAAGGGTAT
>JAEXBC010000310.1 GCA_023457875.1 Bacillota bacterium
GCATACAATAGTAAACCATACCCTTCAGAAGTATCTTCTTTTGTATAGAGTTTTTCCTTAGCAATGAGTCGCTCACCAGTGTAATCTACCGTACTAACGGTGATTTTTGATCCATTATATTTGGGGATAATAAGCATTTTTTCTTCTGTATCTATTCGCTTATAGGTTTCCACGTTGGATAGGCTATCAATGGTTTCTTTTGTAGGTGCATTTAAGACTAAACCCAATTCTGTAATATTATCATCATACATTTCAAATGCCTTGTTATAGCTACAGTCAGCGTTTTTCGTATTTTCTACATTAGTTGGAGAAGTGACTGGCTCTTGATTGTTTTTTGATAACTGATTCTGGTTACAACCAACTAATAATGTGCTCAATAATAAACCTGATATCAATAAATTCCTTAATTTCATTCTAGTATTCATTGTTCATCCCCTTCCATTAAGCTATCTTCTATACCCTTCTCTTATTGCATATTACCACTATTTGTAACGTTATTCAACTACTTCTCACGATTCAATAGGCCAACTTATGCGTATTTCAGGCAGAAATATAAACTACAATTCTAAAAGAAATTCGTTACACAACCCATGATTGCTCCTAGCAAAGCACCTAGCCATATAATCATATTTAACTCTTTATTCATTAACTCTAAAATGATGCGCTCCATCTCCAATGTATCAAAATCCATAATCCTTTTTTCAATAATTTCTGCTATATTTAGCTTATCAAGGGCGCGATTTAAGCCATGGTTAATTAAGCCCTCATACACCTTAAGAACGATTCTCTTAATAACCTCTTGATAAGGCTCTACCTTTTGTATCCATTCACCAAGGGTACTTTCACATAGCTTATTGCTTTCTTGTTTGACAGATTCTCGCACAATACTTTCCGTTTCATCAATAATGATCTGAGAAAGCATAGGTTCTATTTTTTCTCCCAATCCCTGCAACATTTTTTCATTTAATAGGAAACTCATGGCGCCTAAGCTATGATTCGCCTTTCCTTCTTTGAGCTTAAATAAAAGCTTGTCAATCATGATCTTTCCTAGCTCCATATCGACAATCTTATGATAAATAAGAGAAGTCATTCTATCTTCTAGTTCAGCGCGCAAAAACATGCTTTTTTCACTTCCTACTAGGTTAGACATAACGGTATCAAGGGTTTGGTCATCATCCTTATATTCCTCGATATAGCCATCAATTTTTTCTCCGATTTGCTCAAAAAGCTCGTCTCTTAATAAAGCTTGACGAAGAACCTCTCCATTTAATAATTCTCGACTAACCACCTTACCTACGCGATTTGCAATACGCGCCTTTTCCTTTGGAATAACTCCAGGTGTAAAGGGTAATGTGTACTTGCCTATAGAAATAGGTTTGAGTGGTCTAAACAACATTTTTATGGCTATACCATTTGTAATATATCCAATCATTGCACCAACTAGTGGTCCCCACAAAAAACTCCAGTTCATTCTTTTATCTCCTTCCTTATGTACCTTCAATGACTTATCTTATAGTAGCGTATCCGATTACTTGCCATTCATTCTAATATTATTTCTAATACTACTTCTTATATTATTTCTTATCATTATTCCCTAATAACGGACCATACATTCACAACCTCATCATTATGACACATCTCTAAGAATAAATTATGAACATAATAAGAAGTATAAGCTATGTGGTAGCCTATACTTCTTATCATTGACCAACTATTTCATTTTAATCTACTCTCTTTATATCAAATAATCTTAAAGCTTTCCAAAATACCATTATAGACTGCTTCGGCCCATATACTATTAAAGGTAGAGGTGTTCATAAGGGTAGCCTCTGCTGCGTTACTAATAAATCCTGTTTCAATCAATATTGCTGGCATATTGGTTGTTCTAAGCACATAGAGGTCAGCCCTTGCCTTAATACCACGGCTAAGGGTTCCACAATTTTCTACAATAGCATTTTGAATAATTTGTGCTACTGCCTTTCCCCTTGTATCACTACTATTGGGATAATATAAGGTCTCTGTTCCAGTAACGTTTGAAGACGCTGAGTTGTTGTGAATGCTTACAAATAAATCTGCTTGGATATCATTAGCCAGTTCGCTTCTAAAGGCTAAGCTTGGATAAACATCTGTTTCGCGTGTCAAATAAACCTTGATATTGGGGTCATCTTTTAACAGCTGATATAATGCCATGCCTTGCTTGTAATTTAATGCCTTTTCTGTTAATCCATTTCCCACTGCCCCACTATCAGAACCGCCATGGCCAAAATCTAGTACTACAATTTGACTAAATTTTTCTTTTGGTCTGACAAGCTGAAGCTGTACCTTGCCTTTTTCTTCATATAGATTGTAATGATATACCTTTTCAGTAGTAATAACAATTTTAGTGGTTTCATTTGTTTTAATGGTAACTTGTTTTACGACGCCATCATTAATCGTTAATACATCGTTTTTTAGCTGACTACTATAATCTGCCCCCAAGTCAAAAACAAGTTTTCTATTTCGATAATCATCTGTAACTGTAATACGGCTTTTACTCACTCCTTTAATGCCATTTAATTGAACAGCGGGATGAACACCATTTTGGTAGGTTACTTTTTCATATGTATCGTTTGTATCGCTTGTCTCGCTTGTTGTATACTCAGACAAATGAAGGGTTGTTCCTTCTGCATTTTGATTAAGCTCATAGTTCGCCTGAGATTTAAGATAGATTTTTCCTTGTACCCCTTTAGCCGCATTATCTACTGTTACTCGGCTTATATAATGACTATTTATATTTGTCCATTGAATGGCTTTTTGAATCCCCGTATGTAAAATATTAAATGAAAGGATTTTTCCATCTTCACTTTCCTCTAGATTGATTTGAGATGCTGATAAGCCCTTAAAATAAATATTATCACATTGATTATCAGAGGTAAGCTGTATTTGCTCCAATTGCTGCTTGCTTAAATGAATAAGGATATTGCTCCTACTCTCATTAAAGCTTGCATCAACCAATGCTCCTGCTTTTAAATCTAGTACGACTCTAGTAGTATCAGTGGTATATTGACTCGTCCGAATACTTTTTATATAGGTATTCGCACTAGGCGTAATGGTACTATTCAAATAGCTTTTACTATTTTTAATATCAATAATAATTTTCCCCGCCTGAAATTGTACATTAGCACTTGAAATTGGCGATGACGCACTTATTAGGGTAGTGTTTTCATCCCCACTTTCGCCTACTGTCACCTCCATAATCTTCGCCATCCCATAAGAAGCTGATGGTAAATCTATATGGTGTTTATTAGCTGTACCTATGTATTGATTACCTTGGACTACCTGCTGTGAGTCCTGTGAATCTACAACAGGAGCACTAGGCTCTATGTCCTTGATGTCAGTCTCCTCTTGACTAGCCTTTGACTCAGTAATATAGACACATTTTTTGAGGCCATCCCATTT
>JAEXBC010000311.1 GCA_023457875.1 Bacillota bacterium
GTAATGGAGGAAGCTACGGTAGAAGAGTTGTTTTATGATTCTAAAAATCCCTATACAATAGGTCTTTTAAATTCTGTGCCTAATCCTAAGTCAGATGTGAAGGAAAGACTGGAGCCCATTCCAGGTAACCCACCTGATCTTTTGAATCCACCTAAAGGTTGTCCATTTTCTAGTCGCTGCAAATATACCATGAAAAAATGTATGGAGGAAATCCCACCTTTATATGAAGTAACAGATACCCATAAGAGCCGATGCCATCTGTTGCATCCAGAGGCACCTAGTTTTCCAGACTTTGTAACGGAGGTGAGAATATAATGAGTATCGATGAAAGGCAGAATATTGTTGAGGTTAAAAACCTGAAGAAGTATTTTACAAAATCCAATGGTTTTTTTGGGAAAAATACGCAATATATTAAGGCAGTAGATGACGTTTCTTTCTATATAAAAAAGGGAGAAACTTTAGGATTAGTAGGAGAGTCAGGTTGTGGTAAGTCTACAACTGGTCGTACCATTATTAAGCTCTATGAGCCAACAGGTGGTCAAATCCTGTTTGATGGAGAAGACATTACCAACTATTCAGATAAACAGATGTTACCTTTTAGAAAACGTATGCAAATGGTCTTTCAAGATCCCTATGCTTCTTTAAATAGCCGAATGACCATCAATGATATTATTAGTGAAGCGATTGAAACACACCATATTGCAAAGGGCAAAGAAAAGGATGAACGCATTCAGCAGTTGCTTGAAAAGGTTGGTCTGATGCGGGATCATGCCAGTCGTTATCCTCATGAATTTAGTGGTGGGCAGAGACAGAGGATAGGTATCGCTCGTGCTCTTGCCGTAGAGCCAGAATTTATTATTTGTGATGAACCTATTTCTGCTTTGGACGTATCTAATCAAGCTCAGGTTTTTAATTTGCTTGAAGAGCTTCAAAATGATTTGGGGCTTACCTATTTGTTTTTTGCCCATGATTTATCTATGGTAAAACATATTTCAAACCGTATAGGCGTTATGTATTTAGGAAACTTAGTAGAGATTGGAACAAGTGATGAAGTTAATAATCATCCTGCACATCCTTATACTCAGGCCCTCCTTTCCGCTATACCTCTTCCTGAGCCCAAAATGGCAAGACAGAGGCAGCGTATTGTGCTTGAGGGTGATGTGCCTAGTCCACTTAATCCACCAAATGGATGCCGTTTTCACACAAGATGTAGCCAGTGTATGGCAAGATGTAAAGAAGAAACACCTGTTCTTAAAGAGACAACACCAGGTCATTATGTGGCCTGCCATCTTTATGATAAGTAGTGCACAAAGTGGGCATAATAAAGTCACCAAGTGTACTTTGCATTACCACGGAAAATAGTGGGTGCAAATCCACTTTTTTATATTGAAGTACAGTATATTTACTAGGAGGAATGACATGAAAAAAAGACTTATTTTTGGACTTGCTATGATAATGGCATCAAGTATGGTTTTTACTGGTTGTTCAAATGGAACAGCATCTAATGGTAATGAGCCACAGAATACTGCAGAAGGGACTGTAGATACTCCAGAAAATCAAGATGGAGAAGATTACGTGCTTTTAGAAGATCAAACCCTTCGTGTAAACTTAGGAGCAGATCCACTTACACTTGATCCACAACTTAATTCAGCAGCTGATGGTAACCATGTTATCAACAATGCTTTTGAAGGACTCATGAGAGATAAAAATGGTGAACTTGTACCTGCAATAGCTGAGAGCTATACCGTATCAGAGGATGGTAAGGTTTATACATTCAAACTTAGAGAGGCACTTTGGTCAGATGGTAAAAAAGTAACAGCCAATGACTTTGAGTTTGCATGGAAACGTGGTGCAGATCCTGCTACAGCGTCAGAATATATGTATATTTTTGAAACAGCTAATCTCTTAAATGCTACTGCAATTGCAAAGGGAGAACAGCCAGCTGATTCACTTGGTGTAAAAGCAATTGATGAAAACACCTTAGAAGTTACTTTAGCTGTACCTACAGAATACTTCCTTGGACTTACTGCTTTTCCTAGCTTCATGCCTGTAAGAGAAGATGTGGTAAGTAATGATGGTGCATGGGCAAAGGATCCAGCTAAAGCAGTATCCAATGGACCATTTAAATTGTCAGAGTATAAAATGGGTGACCAATTGGTATATGTTAAAAACGAAAACTATTGGAACGCTAAAGATGTCACATTACAAAAGATCATTTATTACATGATTGTAGATGAATCAACAGCCCATACAAGGTATACTTCTGGAGAAATTGATGTTAATGAATTTATCCCAAGAGATGAAATTCCAACCCTTCTTGCAGAAGATCCAACCTTCTATGTATTACCTAAGATTGGAACCTACTACTACGCTTTCAATATGAATAATGAAGCGCTTCAAGATGTTAGAATACGTAAGGCCATGTCCCTTGCAATTGACCGTGAGCAAATTGTAAAAGAAGTTACTAGAGGTGGAGAAGCAGTTGCTTATGGTTTCATGCCAACTGGTATTACTGATGATAAAGGTAACGATTTTAGCCAGACAGCTGGAACTTATAACGTAGATGCAAAGGGAAATATTGAAGAAGCTAAGAAATTACTTGCTGAGGCTGGCTATCCAGATGGTAAAGGCTTGCCAGAAATCGAAATTTTATATAACACAAGTGAAACACACAAATTAGTTGCTGAGGCTGTTCAAGAAATGCTTAAGCAAAATCTAGGTATTAGTGTTAAGCTTACTAATCAAGAATGGGCAGTTTTCCAAGAGACAACTAATAATAATAAATTTGATTCTTTAGCACGTCGTGGTTGGATTGGAGACTATAATGATCCACAAACCATGCTTGAAATCTTTATAACTGATAATGGACAAAACATTGGTCGTTATAGCAATGAAGCATTTGATAAGGAAATGGCAGAAGCTATCAAGTTAACTGGAGCTGAACGTATGGAACATTTATACAAGGCACATGATATTTTAATGGAAGATATGCCTATCATTCCAGTTTACTACTATAGCTATCCTATTATGTTCCAAGACAGCGTAAAGGATTGGGAAGTAACCTCAATTAGTAAACTATGGTTTGGCGATGTAAAAATGATTCAAACTCAAGAATAGATAAAAAATAACCGTCTCATGAGAGACGGTTATTTTTTTACCTATTCAATTATTTTGACCCTTTATAGCTTTCAAACACTTTTTGTACAATAGTTCCGCCGATTTTTCCGGCTTCTCTAGAAGTAAGATCTCCGTTGTAACCTTGTTTTAAAGGTACGCCAACTTCTTTAGCAACTTCGTATTTCATAGATTCAAAAGCTTGTTTGTTTGCCATAATGATTGCCCCCTGTAAGGTAATATTTTTTAGTATCCACGAAATATTCAACTCCCTTTTGAGGGTGTGGAATGTTTTGCGGCTACTATGGTATTAATATGTGTAATATAAAGTTTTTTATCCTAGAATTTTTTTCCTATAAATAAATCAATAGTCAAGTACAAAATGAAGGAGAAATTCATGAGAAAATAAAAAACACCCTAGACCATATAGGAATAGGGTGTTTATCATATTAAGAATTATGCTTGTCCTACGGAACCGAATAATTCCATTTTTTCTTTGATTGTTGCTTTGATTGCTTCAAAGCCTGGAGCTAATAATTTACGTGGGTCAAAACCTTTACCTTCTAGGTCTTTACCAGCTTCGATATATTTACGAGTTGCATCAGCAAATGATAATTGACATTCTGTATTAACATTAATTTTTGCAACACCTAATGAAATGGCTTTTTTAATCATTTCTTCTGGAATACCTGTACCGCCATGAAGAACAAGTGGCATATCACCAGTTTTAGATTTGATTTCTTCAAGTGCATCAAAAGCTAAACCTTTCCAGTTTTCAGGATATTTTCCATGAATGTTACCAATACCAGCTGCAAGCATTGTTACACCTAAATCAGCAATTTTTTTACATTCTTCGGCATCTGCAATTTCACCAGCACCTACAACACCATCTTCTTCACCACCAATTGAACCAACTTCAGCTTCTAAAGAAAGACCTTTTTCAGAAGTGATTTTAACAAGTTCAGTTGTTTTAGCGATGTTTTCATCAATTGGATAATGAGAACCATCAAACATAACAGAAGAGAAACCTGCTTCAATACATTTTAAAGCGCCTTCATATGAACCGTGGTCTAAGTGAAGTGCAACTGGTACAGTGATTTTTAATTCTTCCATCATACCATTTACCATACCAACGATTGTTTTATAACCACCCATGTACTTGCCAGCACCTTCAGAAACACCTAATATAATAGGTGAGTTGTTTTCTTGTGCAGTAATTAAAGCAGCCTTTGTCCATTCAAGGTTATTAATATTGAATTGACCTACAGCATATTTCCCATCTCTTGCTTTATTAAGCATATCTTTTGCAGAAACTAACATAATATATCCTCCATAATCATTTTTTGAGAAAATAATAATTGTATATTATTTGTTCTTCTATAGAGTATTATAACGTTTTTTTGACAAAAAATAAACATGAAATTCATTATTTCTACGTGCAAATATTAGGAGTATATTCGCTAAACCTTGTTAATATTGACATATATTGCTTTAATTAAATGGAAAATAAAAAAATAATATTCTTGGAAGGAAAAAGTGTGTATAATAGAAAAGGTTTATTTCAGATTTGATTTTTTATATGCAAAAGTGGTAAAAGGAGAAAAAGGATGCTTGAGTACATAGTAAAAGATAGAAGCCAGTTGGCTAAAAAAATAGAGGCGTTGATTAACAAAGTAAAGATGTTTATCCTATGGTTAAGAAAAG
>JAEXBC010000312.1 GCA_023457875.1 Bacillota bacterium
CGCCTAAATATGCTATCTACATCTACTTTCTTGCTGGTTGTGTGATAATATTTAGGGTCAATATGTGTATTGGTGATATTACATCGTCCATTTCCTGTGACCAAAATCTTTTTTCCTACACGATTTAAACGTTCTAGAATGCATACCTGGGCACCTTGCCTAGCTGCAGCAATAGCAGCAACTAATCCAGATGCTCCCCCTCCTACAATAACAATCTCTTCCACGCTTCATCCTCCTTTTTCTGCGCTCTAAAACCATCTTCACAAATAATAAGACTGCCAAAGGGCAGCCTTATTCTCCAATATAATCTTGTAATACTTTTTCAAGTGCTTTTGGATTTTTACTCAGCATTTCTTTTTGTGCTGTAGTAAGTGTAATGTTTTCTTTTAACAATAAACTATAAATATAACTTGAAAAATCAGTTGCCTTACGTCCTAAGCGTATTAAGGCGTTTTGATTTCCTTTTAGCTTGATACAAACCTCATCCTCTTCAATTCCTAAGATATAAATACCCTCACCCTTTATCTCTTCCTTAAGCTCTTGCTCAGGTAAAACCTCAATATTCCTCACTAACGTCACCCGATCTTCACTAAAGGTTTCTACCGAATAGTCTTTGAATTTTGCCTTAAAATCATCTTCAGTAAAACCTAATAAACTCACGGCATTAAGCTGAACTGTGTCAAGAAGTTCATTTTTTTGATTGAGGGTTCTAAGGATAATAGAAGTACTCGGCAAAATACATACTTGCTTGGGCTTATTAAAATCAGATGTTACATCAATGTCCTGCTTGAGGGGCACAGTTTTTGCCACTTGTGTTTTAACTGTAGGAGAATTGGTTGAATAAAAATAAGTAGTTGCAAATAATATAAAAAAGATAGCTACTGCTACTAACAGTGTTATCCAATATTGTCTCTTTCCTAACATACTTCACTTCCTCTGCATAAAAAGTAATAACTTATTGAGATTATGTCTAAATTTTTACTTTTTATACAGGTTAGTAGGGTATTTTATTTCTTTTTATTTTTCAAAGAAAGCGACAAGCTTCTTGCCCCCTGGGAAGGATAGCAAATCTGACCTGGTAATCGTATGGGTTGCTAAGCCTACAAGAAAATAAATCACCATTGCTAGAGGCAAAATAATGATGATACTCAGCCTCATAGGTACACCAATGACTAATAATAAGGCATATAAGCCATAACTGATTGCCCCCATTACGACTGCACATAATATGGGTTTAAAGAGCAACTTTCTCCAATTAAAACGAATCTGAAGATGCTTACATAAATAACGAATATTTAGGATGGCATAGAGCGTATAGCAAATCGTAGTACTGTGAATAAAACCATAAATATTTAAATAAGGAATGGTGAGTGCAATAAGATTGACAATGATTTTCACAATACAAGAAACAACCGCATTGACAGTTGGTATATTTTGTTTACTCATACCTTGCAGCACACCTGCACTCAGCTGAGCGAGTGCCATTGCCAAGATACCAATGGCGCCAGCAGAAAGTAATTCACTACCACTTGCATCTCCCACCGCCAAAGTCAAGATAGGCTTTGCAAACAGCATAAAGCCCACAGCTGAAGGCGCTGCAATCAATAAGCCTATTTTAAAAATCAGTTTGGTCTTCCTACGAATATCTTTATAATCCTGCGATGCTGCTGCTGCTGCCACTGCCGGTACCGTTGCTAAGCCAATTTGTAGAATTAAACTGACAGGAATATTCATAAAGGTCATATATTGAAAGGAAAGCTGTCCACTTAAATGATTCACTATTGTGCTAGTAGGCATCATCTCTGCACCTTTTACTGGTACGATTTGTAGTAGATTTTGTTCCTTTAATAAGTCGATGGAGCGAGGCAATGCACTTGAAACCATTGACTGATCAATGGATGTCATAATGGAAAAAACAGAAGCACTGATAATGACAGGAATCATCATCTCTAGTATTTGTCTTAAAATGCTTCTCGTGCTTTGATATTCAAATTCAGCACTTTGCTGCAATTCTCTTTTTATTTGAGGTTTTTTACGTAGATATAAGGTAATCAGGACAATAAATCCTGCCACAGCACCTATTCCTGTTCCTAGCGCGCTACCTGTAGCTCCCCATACCTTTGACTGTGTTGCATTTAAAAAAGTAGAGGCTAAAAGCACGCTAAAAACAACATTGATAATTTGCTCGATAATCTGTGAACTAGCAGTGGGTGTCATATCACCCATCCCTTGAAAATAACCTCTCATCACACCTAAGCTAGTGGCAATCACTACCGTAGGTGCCAAGGCACGAATAGGCAGGGCCACATCTTGAGTGGGAAAAAAGGTATTAGAAATAAAATCTGCACTCCCCCATAATATAAGGGCCATGATACATGCAACACCTAATGCATAAATCATTGCAAGGTGGTATACCCTTTGTGCTTCTCGGTAAGCACCCGCTGCACGTCTTTCTGCAATCAGTTTGGACAAGGCACCTGGTATTGCCATTGCCGTAAGGGTTAAAATCACCACATAAATGCCATATGCCACGCCATATAAGGCTTGTCCATCATCGTCTAGAATGTTACGTATTGGAATACGATATAGCATCCCTATAATGCGGCTTAATAATACCCCTATACTTAAAATCATTGCCCCTTTCATAAGGCTTTGTTTATTTTTTGTAATTTCCATAATATTCCTCTGTCTTTTATTTTGAATCATATCCTATTTTTGTCTTAAACAAACCTATTTTAGCATATTTTCTCTAAGAATACACCTTTTATTGTTTATTTTATATTTTTAAATACAAAAACTGTTTGTCACTTTAATTAAACTCACTTTATTAAAAAGAAGCTATAGTTGTGCTATAGCTTCTTTTCAGCAGTTGGTAAAGGTGGCAATAGAATATGATCTGGTGTCATTTTTAGTAACATCTCAAAACGCTGTGTAATTTCTGGGTATTGCCTGTTTAATACCACAAACTTTTCAATTCTTTCGAGGCTTTCATAAGACAGGTATTGAGCCATTGCTTCTTTTTCATTTATAAAATTCTTTTCAATCTTTAAGAATCCTAGAAATTCATCAATCAGTGCATCTCGTGCAATGAGATATTCTGCCATACTTTTTCCTTCCTCAGTAAGCTTAAGGGGTTGATAAGGGGAATAAACTATCAACTTCTGATAATGCATTCTCTGAAGGGCTTGTATCGTTTTTTGTAAAGGTTGATTCATTTGCTTAGCAAGCTCACTACTTCTTAATTCTTTTTCGTTTTCTTGCATATGGTACATACACATTAAACACTTTTCTAAGCTAGTTGAGAGCATTTGATTCCTCCACTAAAAGATTGCTATACTAAATATATGCAAAAAGAAAAGCTTACATACCATAAACTCATCCTCCAAATAAGTTTTGGTACTAAAATATACTATAATTATGAATTGACACATCTAGCAAATACATATTAGAATTGATACGAGGTTATCATGAATAAAGGAGGTGAATATGTGTCAAAAATTGTGCTATTAAGTGATAGTTCCTGCGATCTTCCTCCATCTATTATTGAAAAATATAATATCGAAACGATTCCCTATTATGTTTCATTTGATGCCGAGACCTATCAAAAGGAAATACTTGAGCTATCATTAAAAGATTTTTACCAAAGACTTCGTAGTGAAAGAATTTTTCCTAAAACTTCTTTACCATCAATCAACGACTATTACCAACGCTTTGTGCCCCATGCCGAGGCAAACCATCGCATCATCTGTATTTGTTTATCTGGCCATTTTAGTGGGTCATATAACGCTGCAGTCAATGCTCGTGAACTTATTCTCGAAAAATATCCTAATATGCAAATTGAAATTATTAATTCTTTAAATGCCACAGGTGGTCAGGGTCTTTTAGTTAAGGAAGTTGGTCGAATGATTGAAGCAGGTCTTCCTTTTGAACAAATTGTAATCCTAGCTCAAAACCTAAGAGAAAGTGCTAGAATCTTTTTCTTTGTGGAGACACTAGATTACTTAGAACACGGTGGACGTATTGGCAAAGCTGCCGCTCTATTAGGAACCATGCTTAATGTTAAGCCTATTATCTATTTAAAAGATGGTTTGCTTTTTCCAGCAGGAAAAGCACGTGGTACTAAAAAAGCTATTTCAAAAGTATTGGACCTTACAAAAGATTATCTAGGCGATGATGCTCAGACCTATAGTTATCTCATTGCCCATGCTGATAATACAGAGTATGCTGATATTTTAAGAGAGGAATTATTGCAAACTTCAAGTAGCCTTGATATTTGTGAAGACTATGCTTTTATTGGTACAACCATAGGTGTTAATACAGGTGCCGATGTAGCTGGCATTTGCTTAATGAAGAAATATGAAAACTTTCTAGAACAATAAAAAACAGCTTCATGATGAAGCTGTTTTTTATTGTTTGCAAATACCTTTTATTTCCTTAATAGGTTTACTAAAAATATAATAAATCGCAAAAAATGCAAAAGCTTCACTTAATGTAAAAGGAGGTATACTATTGTGTCTTGCTTTCAAATACCCCAATCCATCTATCGCTAGCATCAGCTGGGATATGATCATAACACACATTTGAACTCTTATCTGTATGTGTTTATATCTCAAAAGGCCAATACAACATAATAGTATGATTATAAGTACAAAGCTTCCTTGCATCAAACCTAAGTAAGTAGGAAAAGGCTTAACAAGCACTAGAACATATCCAAAACTCTCCCCCTGCATAATACGTGTAGGTTGCTTAATGAGGATATATAAATAAAAAAGAAACCAAGGTAAAAAAGCACCTAAATAATAGGGATACTTTATTTTTTCTCTATATAAGGGGATCGCATACCATACAGCAGATACCATTGTTATCCCCAATCCTATGCTTGTAGAATAATAAAAACCTCTTAACGCCACCATTTGTCCATAACTTGGGCTGTCCCCATAGATCATAAGGGTTATATACCGCCAAGCTGAAAAAACAAGGGCGATGGTACACGCAACACTAAGAAGACGAAAAGGATTATTTCCTATTGCCTTTAGATTGATCCATATACTATATAAAGCACCTAAACATAGAATGACTAACAGAGCATAACCACTATTCATCCGCTCACCTCCTCTACTAATTTATGGAGGCCTTTCCACTTTTAGAACACACCTTAGCATATTTATAAATTCCACCCTTGTTATTCTTATTTTCATCTTTTACATTTAACTAACTCATTACTACTATAGGATCATTCCTGAGATTATTTGCACTAAAAAAGAGGGCTTTTACACCCTCTTTATATAATCGTATTTATTTATTCATCTTTTTCTCTTTAAGTACTCTTGGCATTTCTGGTTCGTAAAAGTAAATTGCTGATTTAGAGCCACATGCACCTTCCACCATTTTTTTAGCTGTTTTTTCAACTGCTCTTAATACTACTTTTTTAGTTTCCATAGAAAATACCCCCTTTGTATTTGCGTTGCTATTAACGATATAGCAACAATCACTTGAGTACACACTAGGGTATATGCCACATTCTTAAGATTAGAACAAAAAAGATAAATCACTATACTTATTAACACAAAAATGACATTAGATAAATAGGAATATTTACGTCTTAGCTGCATTTCTTCTTCTGTCTTAGGATTTTTTTCACTATTAAGTGGTGCAAATCTAAAAATAAGAAGTGCTGCTAAACCCATGAGCACAAGCCAAAAAACATCAGCTATTCTAGGTGCCACCCAAACAACCATGATGAGTGTAAAGAAATAGGATAAGCACGATATACTAAAGCATCTGATATAAGACTGTGCATGGTACCCTCCTGTATAATGCCTTAAACTCATCAAACTGCATAAGAAGACAACGGTAATCATCATCTGTCTTAGTAAAATACCAATCGCTAAAATGGTTAAGGTCGTTATACTCGTCATTAGTAATAAGTAAATGCCATATTGATAAATCTCTTCTTCCTTCTTATCAACAATTCCACTTTCTACTAGTTGGCCAACTATGCATTTTGTGAAAAGCTGTAGCATTTGCTTCACCCCTAAGCATAGTATAATCC
>JAEXBC010000313.1 GCA_023457875.1 Bacillota bacterium
ATGTAACAGTAAAACAGGGAGAAAAATTAATCTTTAAATTAGATCCGAATAGTGCAGCTGGAACCCTTAATGCAGGTGTTATGCAATGGCCAGGTGATGCAGTAATGACTACCAGTACGAAAGGAAGTTTAGGAAATGTAGGCAGAAGGCTGTTTAATTATGATTCACCTACTGATGCAGACGATGCCCTCAATCGAATTGATGCAGCCATCACTCAAACCTCACTGATTAGAGCGAAGCTTGGTGCCTATCAAAATCGTTTGGAGCATACAGTAACGAACCTTGCAACGAGCGAAGAAAATATGACAGCTTCATTATCTCGTATTCAGGATGCAGATATGGCAGAAGAAATGACTAATTATACCCAGTATAATGTTATTTCACAAGCAGGAGTTGCAATGCTTGCGCAAGCTAATCAAAGACCTCAGCAAGTGCTACAATTATTAAATTCATAGTAGACGATACAAACTGTCAAAGGTGAGGAAAACTTACCTTTGACAGTTTTTTTTCATTTGGATGAACTGATGGATGACTACTGCTTTAGAAGAGGTAAAATATGATTTGGCTATATGTTATTTTGATGTATGAGCAGGTTAAATAGTCTAAAATAGTACATACTGCATATCTATAAAAAGAGGACAAAATCATGATAGTAATTTGTTAAAAGGAGATTAAGCATGAGTGGGAATTTTGTGATTTTAATAGCAATAGGGATATGCACTTTAATTTTACTTTGGGTACTCTTTGAGAAGCAAATCAATTATTTACTCACCAATACCATAGGTGGCGTTATTATTATTTACTTTGTGAATAGTATATGGGTACAAGGTAGCATTGGTATTAACGTGCTAACCCTTAGTATTTCTGCGCTTTTGGGAATTCCTGGAATAGTCATGCTTTATATCCTAAAGCTAATATTGTAAATAGGCTTGTGCATAACTTGTGGATAAGTGGTGGATAAGCTATCTTAATTTGTTAATTTAACATCAAAAGATACACACAGGTTTTTGTGGATAAATTACAAAAATATTTGTAAAAATGGTATGAATAATGGGATTGAGCAGTTGACAACTATTCACAATCGTGTTAATATAAATGTGGATATGGGTGTGGAAAACTATATCCGGTTGTTTTGACGTAAGTATAACATATCAATCCCTTTATACTCTATAGCTACTATAGAGTTTTTTTATTTCTTGGGTAGTTACCAAATATAGGTATAAAAAATTCAGCTTGTGTATACACTATAACAACGAATAATTATGTTATGGAGGTGTATATGCATTTATTAGAATGTGTCGAGGCATACACAAAGGAAATTAAGCAGAATCCCTATATTTATAGTATCCAAAAAGAAGGCATTGATATTTTTTGTAAGTACATTACCCATAATGGTTTAGATATAAGGACAGAAGATTTTGATAGGCATATGCTCAATAGATTATTATTATTTTGGCTACCTCGGAATAAAAAATACCTAAGTGAGATAGAGATTTATCAAATTATATATACAATACATGATATTTATCATTATATTAAAGGTGAGTCAAAGACAGAAGAGCTGCCCACTATTTTAGAAAGCTATGGCCAAGAATATATGAGAGTCTATAAGGCTAGGAATATGCTTATGAAACTTACAAGAGATCCTGTTATATCTGTTGATCCTATTGTAATAGCCATAGAAAAATACAAAGAAAAGCGAAAAAAGGCTAGGTATACTGATATTGCCACCACTTATGAGCAAGCCATATTCAGCGTTGAAGCATGTAAAGAGGGTGGACAGGTTTGTTTGGTCAAGCAAGGTCAAAATAAACAATATAAACTGCTTTTAGAATATCCAATCTATAAATATCTCAAAAAAGGTGATATTTTGCATGCTGTTCTTAAAAGAAAACTATTTTATGTCTATTGGGAGATAGATGAACTCAAAGCCTATTATCTCCCAGACGCAATAGAATTTTTTAATGGTGGGAATCATAATGGACTATTGACATAGAAAAGTTTATAATGGGAATAACAAAATACAATGCATAAGAAAGCAAAAGCTTAGTGTGGGAGGTATATCTTGCTTCACATACTAAGCTAAGCAGTAAAATACAGAAGTAAAATGCAGAAGTAAAATACAAAAGAAAGGAAATGTACCATGAAAATTACACTCATACTTGCACAATGTATATCACAACATCTCCAATATAGTGTACAAACAATCTGCAAGGTGTTAGAGGAACTGGATGTGAATGTACATAAAATAGAACTCAGTAAGCTTCCGTACTTTGAGGGAAAGAAAAATAAAGAGATGGATAAGGTGGTACAAGCGATTGGCGAAAGTAAAGGTGTCATTGCAATCAGTGCTGTGCCCATGTTAGGTATGCATGGAGCGATGCAGAGTTTTTTTGACTTTGCCACAGTGTATGATGCATCCAACTTTGAAAAACCCATGCTGGCAGTTACATATAGTGAATGGCTTGGTGAATGTGAAGCAGCTGGGATGATACTGCGCTGTTGGAGTATTTTAGGGGGAATAGATGGGGGCAAGTTTTGCTTAAATCATCAAGTTGATGTGCAGCAAATTGGAGAAGGCTTAGAAAGGGAAATTGAAGATTTTTATAGACTCGTGAAGCAAGAGAGAGTTAGTATTATGTCTACGGAAAGACATATTTTTAATTCCATGAAACCTATAGGTGTTGAGCGTACTCCAAAGCCAGAAAAAGAAACTCAAATGAAGAGCTTTGTAGATGTATTAAAATCTGAAAACAAGATTTATCAAGAAAAGCCAGTGGGGCCAGCTTTAGAGCCTAATAATGCTGGCGAACCTATAAAAGGGACTCAAATTAATCTTTCTACTAAAGAACAAACCATAAAGGAAATTGCGAGTTTACTAAAAAAGGAAGTAGATAGTGACTTTAAGAGTATTTCTTCCGGGGTATATGCAAGGCCACAGCAATTTTCCCAAAGCCCTACAAAAAAAATCCAACAAATACCCCATTATTTTATTGCGCAGCATGATAAGACTTTAGCATTAGATTTAAAATATCATATTACTGACTTAAATGAGGAAGGGTATATCGTTATCCAAAATGGAGATTGCTTATTTCAAGACAACTTAGATAGACCTCCAACGGTGGAATTGATTTTAAATGAAGAAGCTTTGCAGGGCATCTTAAGTAAAAAAATCACCTATCAAAAAGCCTTTATGTTAGGAAAACTAAAGGTAAAGGGTAACTTCGCTATTTTGCCTAAACTCGATCAAATTTTTAGAGCTTTATAAAAAGTTACAAAGGAGGATACACATGAAAGCAGATTGTATTTTTTGTAAAATTATTCAAGGTGACATACCATCCTTTACGGTTTATGAGGATGATTTATTTAAAGTGATTTTAGACAGGTTTCCAGCTGCACCAGGACATATGCTTATTATTCCGAAGCAGCACTATCAAGATATCTTTGACTTGCCAGAAGATGTGGCTAAAGCACTTTATCCACTAGCCAAGCAAATGGCTGTAAGGATAAAAAAGGCTACAGGAGCTGAAGGCATTAATATTCTTCAAAATAATGGGCAGGCAGCAGGGCAAAGTGTTTATCATTTCCACTTACACCTTGTTCCTAGAAAAGCAGGAGATGGGATTGTTCTTAATAAGTCATCGAATGGAGCAACGACTTTAGAAGAATTAGAAGAAATATTAGACAAAATAAAAAGGCTGTAACAGCCTTTTTATTTTGTCTATAAATTTTGCCTATAAACTAGGAAAGGTTAAATTGATTCAGCTTCAAAGTAAACTTTGTACCAGGTAAGAAACATAAATACGGTCCAAATTTTGCGGCTATTATCTACTTTTCCAGAGCGATGTTCATTGAGTAAGCGAGTGAGCTCCCCTGTATTAAAATATTTGTTTGCAGCTTGAGAGTTAAAAGCCTCATTTACAACGTTATAGTACTTATCCTCCTTAAGCCATACACGAATAGGCACTGGAAACCCTAGCTTTTTCTTGTTTGCCACAGAAGGTGGTAAGTTACGCTTAGCTGCTAATCGCATAGCATATTTGGTGTTTTCTTTATTAACACGATATTTTACTGGAAGCTTAGAAGCTACCTCAAAGACGTGCTTATCAAGAAAAGGCACGCGTACCTCTAAAGAATTTGCCATACTCATTTTGTCAGCCTTAAGAAGGATGTCGCCACTCAGCCACATATGCATATCTAAATACTGCATTTTTGTAATATCATCTTTATCTTTTACCCTGTCATAGATGGGTTTAACCATATCAAAGGGATTCATTGCATTGGTCTTAATTTTAAGAAGTTTTTTGCGTTCTTTTTCAGAAAACATATAGGCATTACCTACAAAACGCTCTTCAAGATCCTTGCTAGCACGAATTAAGAAGTTTTTACCCTTAAAACGGAAGGGAAGCATACCTACTATACCTGCTAGGCACTTCCTAAACCATTTGGGAAGTTTGCGGTAGGAGGCAGAATCTAACGGCTCTTTATAAATATTATAGCCACCAAAAAACTCATCCGCACCTTCACCAGAAAGCACACCTTTTACCGTTTTTCTCGCAAGCTGACAAACAAAATAAAGGGCAACAGCAGAGGGGTCAGCTAGGGGCTCGTCCATAAAGTACTGCACTTTTGGTAGGGCCTGCCAATATTCTTCTGGTGTGATTACTTTACTTGTGTTAGGAATGTTAATCTCTTTAGAAAGCTCCTCGGCATAACTAATCTCGTTGTACTTTTCATTTGCAAAGCCCACAGTAAAGGTATGGTCTCCTCCAAAGCAACTAGCTACATAGCTAGAGTCAACACCGCTTGATAAGAAAGAACCTACTTCTACATCACTGATTTTATGGGCTTCGATAGAGTCCTTCATGTACGCATCAATGGTATCTACATATTCTTCTAAGGTTCCGTCTACTTCATTAAATTTTGGTTCCCAATAAGGCGTGATTTCCATTTTGCCATCTTTTAAAAGGAAATAATGGGCAGGAGGAAGCTTATAGATCGATTTAAAAAAGGTTTCAGGAAGGGCTGAATATTGGAAGGTTAGATAAGTCTCAAGAGCCTCTTCATTAAGCTCCTTTTTTACACTCGGATGCTGTAAAATGGCTTTTATTTCTGAACCATAAATAAAACCATCCTCGGTTTGTGTATAATAAAAAGGTTTGATTCCAAAAAAGTCTCTTGCACCAAAAAGGGTATTGTTTTCTCTATCCCAAATAACAAAGGCAAACATCCCTCTTAAATGGTCAAGAAGGCTTGTACCATATTCTTCATATCCGTGAATTAAAACTTCAGAATCCGTATGGGTTTTAAAAGTATGACCAGCGGTAATTAGACTTTCTCTAATTTTAGCAAAGTTATAAATCTCACCATTAAAAGTAAGGACATAGCGTTCGTTTTCATTATAAATAGGCTGTGAACCTGCTTCTAAATCTAAAAAGCTAAGGCGTCTAAATCCCATATGAATGTGTTCATCGCGAAATTCTCCAGAGCTGTCTGGACCACGATGCGCAATACTATCCATCATTTGGGTAAGAACAAAATCTTTATTGTCAATTGTTGTATCTACAAAGCCACAAAAACCACACATATGTAAGGCTCCTTTCATTTTTGTACACATTGACTTTATCATATATCCCTTTTAAAAGCAATGTTACAACCCTTCTATTCATATAAAGTATTACCTAATAAAATAATACTAAACATCTCATGTGAGAAGATGATAAAACATATAAATAATAGGGATTAATTGTTGACTTCATAATTAATCAAACGTATTATTAAGTTAATAAATAAATTTAACATTTAGCATCAAAAATCATCATATTTCTCATCAATAAATAGTCATAATTACACAAGAAAAAGCTATATATAGCCATGATATAGCTTTTTCATAGGACGGGAGGTATGCAAAAGATATGGCTAAACCGGTTAATAGGTGGCAGTATTTAAAAAGGAGATTAGATTCATGAATTTAAGAGAACAAGCACTAGAGATGCATGAAAAATGGCAAGGTAAGCTAGAAATTACTTCAAAGGCAAAAGTGGGAAGTAAGGAGGATCTTGCAATTTGCTATACACCAGGTGTCGCAGAGCCTTGTAAGGAAATAGCAGCTAACAAGGAAGAGGTATATAAATATACCATGAAAGGCAATACGGTTGCTGTTATTTCAGATGGTACAGCAGTACTTGGACTAGGG
>JAEXBC010000314.1 GCA_023457875.1 Bacillota bacterium
GCGTACACCCCTGTACCTGGTGGAGTGGGGCCAATGACCATTAATACCTTAATCAGGCAGACCGTTGAATCTGCTGAAAAGAAGTTTAATATATTAGGTTAAAAATAGATGGGGTTGGAGTAAAAAAGACCTGTTGAGATAGTCTCATTATGGGGTTACAATAATCACAATAGCTAGGATAAATAATAAATACTAAAAGTTTAATAATATAAAATATTGTATATAATTTAAATAAAGACAATTGTCCGAAAATATCACAAAAAAAGCAAATTTAATCTCAAATTTGTCAGATACTGGGACAGATGTCCTTCGTAAAGGAAGTGCATATTGATATAATAAAAGTGAGGTTAATCTTAAATGAAGGTGTATAAAGTTATCGATATCATTGAAAAGGAACCAGAAGTCTATGCTATATTGAAATATTGTCCTTATGAAATTTTGAAACAATTTACTGTGAAAGAGTACAAGAAGGGGACGTTTATTTTAAATCAGGAGGAGGTTTATGATACTTTCTATATCATAGTAGAAGGGATTGTTGACATTTATGTGATGTCAGAGGCAGGTAAAAAATATTCATTAGCCCGTTATAAAAAGGGAAATTACGTAGGGGAACATGAGATATTTGAGAGAAAGCCCTTTAGTTGTTATGTGGAGGGACTATCCGATATAAAATTGTTGGAACTTGACAGAAGTAGTTTCCTAAAGTGGTTTAGTCTTGATAGAAATTTAAATGAATATATTACTAAAACCTTATGCAGTCAATTCTATATGCTTTCGAAAAAGGCAGGAAAAGATACTTTATATACATTGAAACAAAAAATTTGCCAATATCTTATCGATAACCTAGGTGATAGATGTAATGGGGCAGTACAAAAAATTAACATTGAAAAAGAAAAGCTTAGTGAACAGCTGGCGGTAACTCAAAGAAGTGTCAATAGAGTCCTGAAAGATTTAAAAGAACGGGACATTATAGAGATAGAGAATAGTTTTATTATTATAAGGGATTTAGATAAGTTAAAAGGTACAGTTGACTCATAGGAAAACACGGAGGAAAAAGCTTAATGGACATACAGCCACATATAAGATGCAGCAGCGCAGATGCTGCAAAATATGCTGTTATGCCAGGAGATCCACAGCGGGTTGACCGCATTAAAAGCTTCCTAGATAATACAAAAGATATCTCTTTTAACAGAGAATTTAAAAGCTGTACGGGATATTATAAGGGAATTAAAGTGATGGTCGTATCTACCGGAATTGGTGGAGTATCTACAGGTATTGCGGCAGAAGAATTAAGTAGAATAGGCGTACAAACTTTAATAAGAATTGGTAGCGCAGGCGCACTTCAGAGCGAAATCAAGCTAGGTGACCTTATTATTGCCAATGGGGCTGTAAGAGATGAAGGGACTTCGAAGGCTTATATCGAGGCGGTTTATCCAGCAGTACCAGATACCGATGTTTTAATAAGTTTAATTGAAAGTGCAAAGGAATTAGGGTACAATTATTATTGTGGTAAGATTCGAAGCCACGACAGCTTCTATACCGATGAAGAATCAGAAATAGATGCTTATTGGAGCAAAAGAGGGATAATAGGCTCGGATATGGAAAGTGCAGCTTTGTTTGTAATAGGTAGTCTTCGTAAATTGAGAACAGCTTCCATACTTAATGTGATTGTTGAAAGTGACGGCAGATTGGATGAGGGCATCAATCAATATGTAGATAGTGAAAGCATCACCACATTAGGTGAAAGAAATGGAATTCTTACCGTTCTTGAAGGTATAGTGAGACTGGAAAAAGCAAATAAATTGGAGGGATTAAAGTGAAAGAAAAGAGTATGTGGAGTTTGAAATTATCTACAGCATCATTAGTTCTTATCCCAGCTGCGGTGGGCATTAATTACATCGGCAAGTTGTTTGCAGGCCTCCTCAAACTGCCTCTTTGGCTGGATTCTATAGGAACAGTACTTGCTAGTATGCTGGCAGGTCCTATTGTTGGGGCAATATGCGGTGCTATTAATAATGTCATTTACGGATTTACAATGGATCCTATTTCCTTTATCTATGCCTTAACAAGTATTGCAATAGGTTTTGCTATTGGTATTATGGCCTATAAGGGATGGATCAAAAATATCGGTATGGCTATAGTTGTCGGACTTATTACTGCCGGTGTTTCAGCAGTTATCTCTACCCCCATTAACATCATTTTCTGGGGCGGTCAAACAGGAAATGTTTGGGGAGATGCAGTATTTGCCTCTTTGATGGCAAATAATATCCCTGCTTGGATAGCTTCATTTGTTGACGAATTGATAGTGGATATACCTGATAAGGTAGCTACTGTAATCATAGCCTATGGATTATTTAAAGCATTACCAAAGAAACTTACTGTATTATATAAAAACAACCAGGATATAGAGCAATTATAAAAGGATACATAGAAAATTAAGTTGGCAATTGACAGTGGCAAGTAGTGATGCCGAATAATGTCAATTGCCGCTTTTGTTTATAGGAATGACAGGAGAGTGGCAAAAGATGAAGACGTTAAGTTTATATGAGAAAAAAGATTCGCTTCTGCACAAGGTAGATCCTATCAGTAAGCTTTTATACATTATGGTATCCATAGCGATACCGATTATCCTGCCTTATAAAATAGTAGGCCTGGGATGTATGGGTATCAGCCTTATTTTACTGCTGATGGGCAAGGTGTTTAAGAAAGTCATACCCCTTATTAGTTTTAGTTTATTTATTCTGCTCTCGATTATTATTATTCAAGGGCTTTTTAATGCGGAAAATAAAAATCCTGCTTTTCAGATAGGCAGTATTATTTTTTATAAAGAGGGCCTCCTATTTGCCCTAGAAATATGTATTAGGGTGGTTAATATTTTATGTGCTTTTGCTATTTTAGTATTAACCACGAAACCCTCCGATCTGATTGAGTCTTTAGTTAGAAGAGGAATGTCACCCAAAATAGGATATATTTTGTCCTCTGTTCTTCAGATTATTCCTCAAATGACAGAAACGATGCAGACGATTACAGATGCACAAAGATCTCGGGGAATGGAAACAGAGGGAAAATTAAGTGTTAGAGTTAAAGCCTTTCTTCCACTAATAGGCCCAGTTGTAATGAACTCCTTAATAAGTACCAGAGAGCGCTCTATGGCACTTGAAGTACGGGGTTTTAACTCAAAAGCGAAAAAAACTTATTTAAACGAAGAACAAAGCGCAGGGTATAATAAAGTCATAAAAGTTGTGCTTATCCTTTTGCTTCTAATAGCTGTGGCTGGGAGGATTCTAATATGGAAAAAATAGTTGTGGAAAATCTTAAGTATAAGTATCCCTTAACCAGTGAACTTGCGTTAAGGGGGATATCCTTCCAGGTAGATCAAGGTGAATTTATAGGGATAGTCGGCAAAAACTTATCTGGAAAATCCACCTTGTGCCAGGCACTCGTTGGACTTGTGCCCCATTTCTATAAAGGGGGCTATGGTGGCAAGGTGATGGTAGATGGGCTTGAGGTGGGGAAATGTGAGATTAGTGAAATTTCACAGAAGGTTGGCATTGTATTTCAAAACCCATTTACCCAGGTCACAGGTTCTAAATTAACTGTGTATGAAGAGATAGCCTTCGGACTTGAGAACATGGGGGTTCCTCGGGACGAGATGAAGAAGCGAATCGATCATTCGCTTGAATTATTGGACATCTATCCTTTTAAAGACCGAAATCCATTTGATTTATCAGGTGGCCAGATGCAGCGCATGGCAATAGCAAGTATTATCGCCATGAGGCCAGAAATCATTGTGCTGGATGAGCCTACATCCCAGCTTGACCCCCAAGGCGCAGAAGAGGTTTTTGGTGCGATTCAGGCATTAAGTAAAGAAGGCATGACTGTTATTATGGTGGAGCATAAGATGGAGAAAATAGCTAAGTATTCAGATAGGGTGATGCTGTTAAATGACGGAGAAATAATAGCCTTTGATACGCCACAAAAGATATTTTCAAGGGAAGACTTACATGACTATGGCGTAGCAGCACCAACTTTTACTCAAATATGCAAAGGACTTGGTATTAAAGATGAAAAAACAGGGCTTTACCCCACTACCTTAGATGGGGCCTATGATTTGGTGGTGAATAAGTATGAATAAAATAGAAGTAAGGAACCTGCATTTTGCCTATGAGAATAACGAAGAAATATTAAAAGGGATTGATGTAACCTTTGACCATCGCTCAACGGCTATTATCGGTCAAAACGGAGCAGGAAAGACCACCTTTGTTAAGCTGTTAAAGGGACTGTTAAAGCCTACAGAGGGAGAGGTTATCATTAATGGAATCAACACCAAAGATACCACTGTAGCAGGTCTTGCAAAGCATATTGGCTTAGTCTTTCAAAATCCAAATGACCAAATTTTTAAGAATAAAGTGATAGAGGAGGTTCTATTTGGCCCGCTGCATATTGGACAAGCACCTGAAAAAGCTAATCAAATGGCGATAGATGCACTTAAACTAGTAGGACTGTACGAAAAAGCAGAGGAAAATCCTTACGACCTTAGTCTATCAGAAAGAAAACTAATCAGCATTGCCTCAATAATAGCCATGGATACGCAAATCGTCATTTTTGATGAACCAACCATAGCCCAAGATTACGTAGGGAAAGAAAAAATAAAGCATATTATTAAGGAACTAAGCAGCAAAGGGAAACTTGTACTGACTATTATACATGATATGGATTTTGTTGCAGAAACCTTTGAAAGAACGATTGTGCTCGCTAAAGGCAAGGTGCTTTTAGATGGAACAACGAGGCAGGTATATGCCCATAGTGAGATGCTAAAAGAGGCCTATTTAGAACCCCCTCACGTTACACAGTTATGCCAAAGATTAGGTGAAAGCGAGACATTTTTAACAGTAGAAGAATATATAAAGTATAAGAAAGACGTCCTTTCATAATAAGTAAATGGGATAACAGAGTGTCTGTGATAATTAATAGTTCATACAAGAATTCTGGAGATAACACTACACTTAATAATCCTGACTTGGGGATAAAAAGAGGAGAAGGCACTATAGCCTTATGATATTTTACGGTGATATGATGATGGAAAAAAATGGTGAAAGGTAATAACAAATAGAAGCTATGCGGTTGAAAGACGGTATAGCTTTTTTAGTGCGTAAGCGGTTATGATTACTTTTGATATGTAGAGGTATTACTTATTATCTCTAATTTAATATATAGTTATTAGAATAGTGTGATATAATTAGAGTATTAAACAGTGACAGTAAGCTTCGAGGTATGCTAAGACATTCATCTATTAGAAGGTATTATAAGCAAGGAGTCATTTCGCCACGAAAATCCTAAAATATTTAAGTTATATACAGTACATACTAGATTGTCAGAGGTTTGGAGGAGATAATGAAGTTCACAGCTTATAACTTACAGTTGGAATCAAAGACTTATAGGGTGTTTGATGCTATTGATGTTCCAAGGCAATTGAGAGTGGTATATCCACCAGGGGATA
>JAEXBC010000315.1 GCA_023457875.1 Bacillota bacterium
TACTAAACAGAAAATCGTATCATCCCCTGCTAGAGTGCCGATCACTTCATCCACATTAAAAGCATCAATGGCGGCTGCAACGGCATTTCCCATCCCAGTTAAGGTGCGAATGACAATGGTATTACCAGCATAATCAAGACTTACAAAAGCGTCCTTAAAAACACGAATCACCTTTTCAGAAACCTGCTGCTCCACATTAGAAAGGGCCACATACTTTTGCCCTCCTGATTTAGTAGCCACCTTGGTAAGCTTTAGTTCTCTAATATCTCGTGATACAGTTGCCTGCGTCACACTAAACCCTTCATTTTCTAAAGATTCAGCTAGCTCTTCTTGGGTTTCTATTTCATTTCTTTGAATAAGACTTAATATTTTTGACTGGCGCTGTTCTTTCATTCCCATGTTACCTTCTCCTCTCCACAATCTTTCTTCTTAATATGTCAAAAAATTTCTGATGAGATAATTTTATTAATCTAGTTACATAAGGTGCACGTTCAACATGAACCACATGTTGTGCCGTTAAGTACATTTTTTGTTTTCCATCAATACTAAGAGCCATATCCTTTGTTTCCTCTAGTGTTCTAATTTGAACGGTATCTTGGTCTGAAAGAATGATGGATTTTGCTGATAAAGTATGTGGACAAATAGGTGTTATAATATAATTATGAGCATGAGGTACCACAATAGGTCCCCCTGCTGATAAGTTGTAAGCAGTTGATCCAGTAGGCGAGGAAACAATAACGCCATCAGCTGGATAAATATCACACAATTGATGGTTTACACAAATTTCAAACTCTACTAATTTGGAGAAGCCTCCCCTTGTGAAATTAATATCATTGAGTGCATCGAAAGTATATTGCTTACCTTGTGGATCCATGATGCTTGCTCTTAGCATCATACGTTCTTCTATTTGATAATCTCCCTGTAAGAGCTTTTCAAGTGATGCCTCGACTTCCTGAGGTTCAATATCTGCCAAGAAGCCTACTCTTCCTAAATTCACCCCCACAATAGGTAAATTATATCTACTTGCAGCCTCCGCTACACCTAATATGGTTCCGTCTCCACCAATCACAATTAAATGGTCACAAAGTTCATATAGCTTATTTCTTTCTATACTAATGGTTCGTGCCTTCAAGGAAAGCGCAACATCTGGTGTAGTATAAGCAGATAAGCCTTTTTCATTCAACCATTTGGCAATATATTCAGTAATCTTTAAATCTATATCTTTTATCTTATTAGAAATAATGCCAATATGCATCACTTTCCCCTCCCATTTATAAGCATGTATGAGATGCCTGGACAATGTTTTTAATGATGGTTGTTTGATCTATTAACTGATCTTCACCTTTCTTTTTAAGGTGAATGAGGTACTCAATATTCCCTTCTGGTCCTTTAATAGGAGAATAATCTAATCCCATAATCCCTAAACCTAAATTCTTACAATGTTCCCAAATATGATGAATAACCTCTTCGTGTACCTTAGGCTTTCTTACAACCCCATGCTTTTCAACCTGCTGTCTACCTGCTTCGAATTGAGGTTTAATAAGTGCCACTATTTCTGCCTCGTCTGTTAACAGCTGTAAGATCGGCTCCATCACCTTTGTCAAGGAAATAAAAGAAACATCTATGGAGCAAAAATCTATTTTTTCTTCTAAGCGATCTGGTGTCAAATAACGAATATTGGTTTTCTCCATACATATGACCCGCGGGTCTTGTCTAAGCTTCCATGCAAACTGTCCATAACCCACATCCACTGAGTAAACCTTACTAGCGCCATTTTGAAGCATACAATCCGTAAAGCCACCAGTTGATGCCCCTACATCCATACACACCCTTCCCTCAAGAGAAAGGTTAAAAGCAGAAATTGCCTTTTCTAGTTTGAAGCCGCCACGACTTACATACTTCATCTTTTCTCTAACTTCTATGGTGCTTCTCCTTTTTACCTTTAAGCCTGGCTTATCCTCTCTCTGACCATCAACGTACACTACACCTGCCATAATATATGCCTTTGCACGTTCTCTTGAGGAAGCTAACTGTCTTTCGGTAATGAGTACATCTAGGCGCTCTTTACTATCTAAGATTTTAGGATCAATAACTACCTCCATACTTTCCGCTTGTAATGCTTCTTCGAGAGCGCTTTGCTCTAATGCTTTACCTTCCATCTATCTACTCTCTTTCTTAGATGATTTCTTATTTTTAGGACCTATACCATTTTCACTGATATAGTTTAAAATGCGCGTTGTAATTTTCTCATCATTTAAGCCCATTCGCTCAAATAATGCCTCAACCTTTCCATGTGGTACTAATCCACTTTCATGCCCAAAGCATTGTCCCAACACGCGTTTACCTAATAATGCCATATCTGAAAATACCTTTTGACCAAATCCTCCTTGTATTATACCATCTTCAAGGGTAAAGAGGTAGTCATAGGTATCAGCAAGGTGCTCAATATCTTTAGGGTTAACTGGCCACACGCAAGGCGCTTCAATAACAGCTAGATCGATGTTTTTCTCTTGTAATAACTGACTCACACGTAGTGCCACATGAACCATATGCCCTACTGCTAAGATAGCTATATTATTGCCAGGCTTTAAGGTATTAAATCCAACCGAGCAATAATCATTTTGCAAGTTTTCATCCAAATCCTGTCCGCCTCTTGGGTAGCGAATTGCAACAGGTGTTCCTAGACTAATCCCGTAGCGCATAGCTGCCTCCATTTCCTGTGGCATCTTAGGCGCTAAAACCGTCATGTTAGGCATACTACTTAAAAAAGCCATATCATAAAGTCCATGGTGAGTTGTTCCATCCTCTCCTACTAGGCCTGCACGATCTACCGCTAAAATAACAGGTAGGTTTTGTAAGCACACATCATGCAAAATCTGATCATAAGCACGCTGTAAAAAGGAAGAATAAACGGCTACTACTGGTTTGTATCCACCTGCTGCTAAGCCTGCTGCAAAGGTAACCGCATGTTGTTCTGCGATGCCCACATCAAAAAGGCGTCTGGGGTAGAGCTTAGAAAAAGGCAGTAAACCTGTTCCCTCTGTCATGGCTGCGGTAATGCCTACAATTTGCTCATCTTCAGAAGCCAGCTTTAGCATTGCCTCACCAAAGGCGCTTGAAAACGTCTGCACACCCTTCTTACCTGCTCCTTGCCCAGTGGCAATACAAAAAGGACCTACACCATGAAAATGACTTGGCCTTCGTTCTGCTAATTGATACCCTTTTCCCTTCTTCGTTTTAACGTGAATAAGAAGCGGTCCCTTCATTGCTTTCGCATTTTTAAGTAGGGCAATGAGTTCAGGTAAATGATGCCCATCTACTGGACCAATATAGGTAAATCCTAGTTGCTCAAATAGGGTGTTTTGCATCACAAAGCTTTTGACACTTTCTTTTGTGCGTCTTACTGTCCTCACCATATGTGACCCAACCATTGGTATTTTCTGTAATACATCCTCTATATCTTCTTTTGCTTTGAGATAGTCTTGGCTTGAACGGAGTTTGTTCAAGTATCTACCTAGTCCTCCCACATTTTTAGAGATAGACATCTCATTATCATTTAAAATGACAATCAATTGACTATTGGCTCTTGCTGCATTATTTAGGGCTTCGAATGCCATGCCTCCCGTAAGCGCTCCATCTCCAATAACTGCAATAACATGATGGGTCTCCCCCTTTAAATCTCTCGCCTTGGCCATTCCTAATGCAGCTGAAATTGAGGTAGAACTATGTCCTGTTTCGAATACATCATGCACGCTTTCCTTTCGCTTAGGAAAGCCACTCATCCCATCAATTTGTTTAAGATGCTTAAAGCTACTTCTCCTGCCTGTTAAAAGTTTATGAACATAAGCCTGATGCCCTACATCCCAAATCATTTTATCCTTGGGTGAGTCAAACACATAATGTAGCGCCACGGTAAGCTCCACTACCCCTAAATTGGAGGCCAAATGCCCTCCTGTTTGTGACAAGGATTGTATCAAAAAAACACGTATATCTTGAGTAAGCGCTAAAAGCTCATTTTCATTTAACTTTTTTACATCTTCTGGCCCATGTATACTCTTTAATATCTCTAACATCAATTTCACCTCTTTTTTATAGCTTGCGGTCGTATAAACGACTAAAAAAATGACAACCTAAAGATTGCCATTTATCGATTGTTTCTTTTAACTAGGTGTTTTATATAGTACATCACTAAGCCAGAGTAATAAACAATGTATCTGGCACGTGAAATGGCAAATCCTTTTCCTAATGCCTTTCCTCCTACCGTAAGAGCAGCCACAAACCCACTCATTGCAATAGAAAGAAGTACTGATTTCATGCCGAAACCCTCTTCAATAGCCAGTACAATGGCTGTAGCTGTGCTTCCAGATATAATCCCAGCAATATCTCCTATTACATCGTTAAATAGATTAGCTACCACAGGTGCATTACGAATAAGTGCTATACTTTCCTTAGCACCCTTTACCTTTGAAGCAGCCATGGCATGGAAACTGGTTTCATCTACTGCAACAACAGCATTGCCAATTCCATCACAAAAAATACCGATTAAAATAATGCCGATTAACATTAAAAATGCCATTAAAAGAGGCACATCGGATAAAAGCACTTCGAAAATATAGCTAAATAATAGGGCAATGATAAAAGTACCACTCACAATAAGGACAAACATCTTAGGACTTTGTGGACGTACTTTTATTTTTTTAAATTTCATTTTCTTAGCCATATTACCTGCTCCTTTTACATCAACTTATCACCCACTTCTCAAAAAGTGAGACAATAATGCTTGTAAATTTTGTGGCATATAGTCTGGCAGGTTTTCCCAAACTCTTACTCTTTTGTCGCCAAAAAAGCGATTTCTCTTTAAAAAAGTCTCTTTGACTAAGCAAAGCGCCAGATCGCCTTTAACCACACTGTAATCCAAACACTACCTTTTTTCAAAACGGTCTAGGAGTTTTCCTCACACAACCTACTATGTTCCTATCCTCTTTTGCGAATTAGGTTTCTATCCACAATCCAAAATTGTCTTTGGCCTAAGAACAACTCTGGTAAATGAATGTCCCCCCTCCTTCACTCAAGGAAGGCTACACTACCCACAGCTAACACCGCATGGTAGGTTTCATCCTAAGTCATACTCTATTCCTATAAGAATGAGCACAAGCATAGGTCTCCACGGTAAGTGGGTCAACGCCCATATGCCCTTATGGATCGCCCACAAACCTTAACCCCCAGTATCAGCCCACAACGGGGCGTTACAAGCCAACACCAGGAACTTCATCGATATGCCCTTAAACGGATTTTTAGGCCCGTCTTCAAAACACTGCAGGTTGACTAGAATACCGCATCTCACCCTTTGAAAAGTGCGTCATCAGTCGCCTTTACACATTATAGCAAGTAACACCTTATATTTCAACGCCCTCCATTAAAATGATAGAAGTGCTACCAAGCAACCTAACACACCACCCGCCAGAACTTGAAGTGGGGTGTGCCCAAGTATTTCTTTTAAGCGTTCTTCTGGATTCAAATTAGGATTCTCTAAAACCTCAATGATTTGATTAATAACTGCTGCCTGCTTGCCTGCTTCGAGCCTTACATTAGCCGCATCATACATCACAACGAAGCTCATCACCGTGGAAATAGCAAAATACACACTATCAAATCCATGCATTTGTCCTGTTTTCATTGCCAGCGCCACAACAAAAGCACTATGTGAGCTTGGCATCCCCCCTGAAGTCCAAAACTTTGATAAATCCAAACGACGTTCTTGTAATAAAGTAAGGATGACTTTTATAAGCTGTGCTATAAACCAACTCAAAATAGCAACCCATAAAATCTTGTTATTCAATAGTTGTTCAAAAGGATTCATTTTTTCCTCCCTCAATTTCGTCTACTTATCAGCCTTCTTGCAATGTCTTTTAATAAGCTTGTATCACCAGAAATTTGCTCTAACAATTCAATTGCCTTTTGTGTTAGCTTCTCTGTAATATCATGGCATTCCTCTATACTGTAAAAATTAAGATAAGTATTTTTATGATTTTTTTCATCGCTATGAATAGGCTTTCCCAATTCCTCCATAGTAGATGTGGCATCTAATACATCATCTACAATCTGAAAGACTTTGCCTATATATTTACCGTAAGCTTCTAACAAACTCACTTCTTTTGAAGAACCACCGCCAAGAACAGCCCCCATTTTGGTTGCCGCTGCAATAAGTGCTCCTGTTTTATTCAGATGAATCCTATCAAGGGTATCTTGGTTAATAACCTTACCTTCACTTAACATATCCAGTATTTGACCACCAATCATACCCTGCGCGCCGCACGCTACGCTTAAAATATGAGCTGCACGCACACGTTCCAAATCCTCGTTTTTCATCGCATCACTTAGCATGATTTCAAAGGCAGCTGATAAGAGTCCATCACCAGCTAAAATAGCTGTAGCTTCGCCAAATACTTTATGATTAGTAAGCTTTCCTCTACGGTAATCATCATCGTCCATGGCAGGTAGGTCATCATGAATAAGGGAATAAGTGTGAATCATCTCAATGGCACATAGATATGCACTAATATCTCCCTTTCCACCTACTGCTTCATAGGCAAGCTGCATCAGTACTGGCCTAATACGCTTTCCTCCAGCCATGAGGCTATAATTCATTGCCTCATAAAGTACTTTAAAATGGCCCTCAGGCTTAGGTAGTGCATTTTCAAGTCTTTCATTAACAAATTCCGTATAATAGGAGAGGTTCTTTTCCATTAGTTTTCTCCTTCTTGCATTTTATGATAATGTGCTTCTTCGTACACATAAATTTCTTG
The DNA here is from genome assembly GCA_023457875.1 of Bacillota bacterium. GTDB lineage: Bacteria > Bacillota > Clostridia > Lachnospirales > Cellulosilyticaceae > Cellulosilyticum. Next base: position 6,807 of record JAEXBC010000315.1, read on the forward strand.
CTCTGCCTTTTTAAGTATCTCCATGCAAAACGCTGCTAGATCCATTCCTTTTTTATATTCTTCAATACTTTCTTCTAGCGTAATGTCTCCGCTTTCTAATATTTTCACACGCTCTTCTAGTTCACTTATTGCTTTTTCAAAGTTTTTTTCTGCTTTTTTTGGCATCTTGCTTCTCCTTTTCATACACCTTCGCATAAAAGCATCCATCTGTCACAGTGACACGGATGTTATCTTCTAGCTGAACGTCCTCTAAAGATTTTACCACTTGCTCATTATGGGTAACTAAGCTATACCCCCTCATGAGCGTATTTAATGGTGATAGCTTATCCAATTTCTGCAAAGCTAAAGTGTATCGTCTTTCATTTTTGGCTACTTGCTCCTTATAGCCCTGAGTTAAGCTCTTCCTTAATAAATCCACCTCTTGCATCTTCATTTTATAAAAGGTGTCTTTATTTTGATAAATAGGACGACTCGTCAGATACTCCAGCTCAGTTCTAGCTGCCCTGATACGTTCCTTTACACGTACTTCTAAAGAATGCTGATAACGATTCAGTACTTCTAAAAGTTCACTCTTTGATGGAAATACCAATTCTGCAGCAGCAGATGGAGTTGCTGCACGTTTGTCACTCACAAAATCAGAAATCGTAAAATCAATCTCATGACCTACTGCCGAAACAATAGGAATCTGTGAGTCATAGATTGCCCTTGCTACACGTTCTTCATTAAAGGCCCATAAATCTTCTATGGAACCTCCACCACGACCTAGGATAATTACATCTACGCGCTTTTCCTTATTGGCAACTTCAATAGCCTCTATGATTTCATCTACTGCAAGTTCTCCCTGTACATGGGTCGGATAAATAGTAATTGGAATACTAGCATTTCTTCTTTTGGCTACCTGTAAGATATCTTTTACTGCAGCGCCAGTGGCTGAAGTAATAATTCCCACATGTTTTGGAAAGAAGGGCAGACGCTTCTTATGTGCTTCTTCAAACAAGCCTTCTGCCGAGAGCTGCTCCTTTAGTCTTTCAAAACGTTCATAGAGCACACCTTTTCCTTGCTTTTCAATATCCAATACATAAGCTTGGTATGCCCCTGTTTTTTCATAAATGGTAATGCGCACTCGGGCATAAATTTTCATACCTTCAGTAATTCTATAGGCTAATCGTCTTGCCTCTCTTTCAAACATCACTGCATTGATACTTGCCTTTTCATCCTTGATGGTAAAATACACATGACCAGATTGATGATACTTGCAATTAGAGACTTCACCCTGCAACCAAATATCGCTTAACATATAATCCTGTTCTATTAATCGGCTTACATACTGATTCACTTGCCAAACGGACAAAATTTTTCTTTTCATGATTCTATGCCTCGATTACTTCGATCACTTTTCCTAACACACCGTTGATAAATTTAGGTGACTTATCCGTACTATAAATCTTAGCAATTTCTAAAGCTTCATTAACAGCTACCTTAACAGGCACCTCGGTATACTTTAGTTCGTAAATTGCAACACGTAAAATACTTAAATCCACTTTGCAAATACGTGACATTGACCAGTTTTCTGCAGTGCCAGCTATCAGCTTATCAATTTCTTCAAGATGTTCTAAAATCCCAAAGTAGGTCTCCTGAATAAACTTGATTATCGCTTTATTATCATTTTTTTCCTTATTATCTATCGCATTTAATTGTTCAGATAAAATACGCTCTCCTTCTTGTGCTTCGTGAAAAGTCCCCTCATAGAGCATTTGCATAATAAGTTCTCTTGCATTACGTCTTGTCATCTTGCCCTCCTTAAAAATAAAGCTAACCTCCAGAGGAAGTCAGCCATCACTTGTTTATTATGCTTCTTGTTCCTTGTCAAATTGTACGCCAACAACGTGTACATTTACGGATTGCACATTTAAACCTGTCATTGTTTCTACTGAGTTTTTTACTTTTTGTTGCACTTCTAAACATGCCTTTTGAATTTTAACACCATATTTAACAATCACGGCGATGTCGATTAAGACTTCATTTTCCCCTACTTCTATCTTAACACCCTTTGGCTTCTTCTTACCACTGATCGCTTGTACAAAATCCCCTTTATGAGATGCAGTAGCAACAATGCCTTTCACCTCTAAGGCTGCAATTTCTGCAATGACAGCAATCACATCATCTGCAATTTGTACTTGATCCATTTCATGCGTTGTTTCTAATCCAATTACTTGTTGTTCATCCATATTTAAAATACCTCCTATAGGTTATCTTCCATCTTATGGTCTTATTATATACAAAAAAGGTATGTCATGCAATTTTATTTTCTGATACTTGCTATAATAAGAGAATGCATGAATTTATAGTAGTAGAAGTATAAGAGTATCCTTCAAATCTATTAAATCACTTATGAAGTAGACACAGAATTCTATAATATGATGTTCAGTCATACTACATTTGTTTACTATCAAATACATTTTTTAAGACAGTAACATATTTCTTAAATTTTCTATCCATTTATTGCTCATATAATTGAAGGGTAGACCTTATTTATCAATGCTTACTTAAATATTTATAGTTGCAAAATTGAGATATTTATTCTTTTACGCTAATTGCCTTGATCATTAGACCTTTACACTTCAAAATAATACCAATCACATTATTTTTATGTACAAATTCTTTAATTTATTAATGTCATCAAATAAATTGAAAGTATTGGTTACATTTAGTATAATCAAACTAATAATA
>JAEXBC010000316.1 GCA_023457875.1 Bacillota bacterium
CGCCGTGAAAGGGCGATGTCTTAACCGCTTGACCAACGGGCCTTATCATATCTCTTGCAGCGCTTTGTCTTTGTTTCGCCGCCGCTGACTTTTACTATCTTACACTATATTATTACATACGTCAACATCTTTTTTTGTTTTTTTTAAAATTCTGTTGCTGACCCTCATCTCATGTTCATTTTTCGTTATTTCTCACTATCATAAAATCAAAAAAGCCCTTATAACACTGGAAAGATAGCTTCATAATAAAATGACTTTATAAAGCTATCCTTTAGTGTCGCACTAATAATATTTCCTCTTTTAATAAAATAACTCTTTTATATGGCGCATTTTATTTGTAATAATTTTCTAGCCCTTCTATAATGCAGCTAACAAGGTTATACTGAAAATCTTCAGTACTCATTCTTTCATCCTCTTCGCCATTAGACATGAATCCCATCTCCAAAAGAACGGCTGACGTCTCACACCAGTTAAAGCCCGTCAAATCATCCCGTGCTACAATCCCTCTATTCTTATTTTGAATGCCCTCATGAAGGGTCATTTCTAATGCCTTGGCGATCTCTAGACTTTTTGCTGCATACTCTTCAGATACATACTTTGTTCCTGGAACAAGTAGTGAAAAACCATTTACATTAGGATTTTCCGAACCATCGGCATGAATCCTTAAACTCAAATCAGCCCCTAAATCATTTGCCATCTTTGCCCTTGCTGCATTACTAATATCTACATCATTTGATTCTCGTACCATGTAAACGATTGCACCCTTCTCTAGAAGTGCCTCCTTAAGCTTTAACGCCACTTCTAGATTGAGTTCATATTCATATTTTCCTGTTGACACACCTCTTGTACCTGAACTTACTTTTGCTTTTGTTTGACTACTTCCTGGTGCCACAGGTTCTTGGCTACTATTCCCTTTGGCTTGATGTCCTGCATCGATGCAAATAATCTTTCCCTGAAGGGAGGATTCTTGATTACTACCTATTGAATTATTCTCTGATGCAGCCACTTGTGCCTGTTTTTCAATTTGTTCTTCTAGTTCCTCTATCTTTGCCTTTTTTTCATCTACTTCTTTTACCAGTTCATTTACTTCTGATTCTTCCATTACTACTTGTTTCACTGCTGGTTCTTCTTTACCTATGTCTTTTACTTTGATACCTTCTTCGTCTATCTCTTTACTATCCTTTGCTTCATTACTATGCTGATTACTTGTTAAGCCCACTTCCCTCTGCTTATTAGGCTTAATACCTGACTGTAATCCAAAAACCAAAAGTGCGGTTAATAGAGTTGTCACTATGAGTAGGCTCACCGCAATTAATTTTTTCTTATCGTTATTCATTTTTTCCCCTTAATTTAACTTATCTTCATAAGCTTTAATAAAATTAACATTATACTTCTCAATTTCTGTTAACATCGATTCGTTGAACTGATCTACTGGAATACTTGGCACATACCATTCACAATAATCAAAGTATGTTTGCAGCTGTTCATCTTTAAACATCCTGCCATATCTTGCATAGATTTCATTGCGTGCTATTCTTAACTGCTCTTTTGTTAAATACTTTAAATCCTCCTCTGTTACATAATAAAAATCACTATTAGGTAAAATGTAACTATTTGAGTAGGGGCGATCATAACCTTCCGCATACATATAGCGTGTATCACCTATTTCAACAAACTCGGCATTAACCGAAGGGAGCGTATACTTCCCTCCATACCCATTTTCATAGGTAAAAAGACCATTACTAGTTGCCCAAATAGTAACCATATCTCCTTCTAAAATACGACTCTCATTCACATCTTTTCTTTGATAAAAAACATATACTATGTCTGTATAGTAATAGTCTTGATAGCCTACATTGACACGTAAATCCACTTTATTATCATCTTCTATCACCTCTACAACTTCTCCATACATGAAAAGTGCATCGCCTACGTAGTTGTTTGGATATCTAGCTAAAGCCTCGTACTCTATTTCCTGGCAACTCCTTTTAAAGGTGTTTTCATCTACTGCATTTAGCGTAGCACTCTCGCCATCATCGGATTGTTCTTTATCATCTCCTTGTAATGATTCATCTATTGTCGTATCCTTCTCTTGAGATTGTTCCTCTCCCTTGGCATTCATTTGTGCTAGCTCTTTTTGTTCACCCTTTTCATCACCTTCACTGCCACTATCTTTGGAAACAGAAGTTTCTCGGATTGCTTCCGCTTTATCATTTTTTGCAAACATTGTTTTTCCCATCAAGCACATGGCAATAATTAATCCCACTAAAATAGTTGATAAAACACTAATGATAACAATCCATATCACATTGCTTGAGGAGGATGTCTTACTTTTCTTATGCTGCGATTTACTGCCACGCTGCGCACTTACATTAGGAGTATCTCCTAAATTTTTGATTATTTGTTTTTCTCCCCCCTGTTCTGGCCTTTGGTATTCCCCTGTTGGATATTGTGTGATCTGATGTTCACTAGTCATCTGCCCTCTGTCCACTAGTTTTCCGCATTTGGTGCAAAATACTGTGCCATCATCCAGTTCTTTCCCACAATTCGCACAAAACATACTCTCTACCCCCTTAGAGCGTAAAATCATTTATTTAATATTCTAACATTAATATATTCTGGCGTATAGTAAGAATAACTTTTTATGATAGGATCGTTTTATTAATGGCATTAACCAGTGCTATTGCACTAGCTTTCATTACATCCTTTTCAATCGCCTTGCCCTGATAAAGCCTTCCTTCATACTGAATCTGAACGACAACCTTTCCTAAGCTCTCTTTTCCTCGACTTAAATTATGAATACGATAATCGATTAATTGAATAGGTTTGTCTGTAGCTTCAAGAATGGCACTATATAGGGCATCCACTGCACCTTCTCCGCTTTTGCTTTTTACAACCACTTCTTCTCCATGTTGCATCTTCACTGTAGCTGTTGGAAGTGTACTGCTTACCACCACTTGAAATTCTTCTAGTTGCCACATATCCACCTGATTTTTTGATTTTACATTTTCATAACCCTTTAATAGTTCAATGACATCATTATCATAAATTTCTTTCTTCTGATCTGCCATCTTTAAAAAGCTTTTATAAATGGTAGGAAGCTCCTCTTCACTTATATCATAGCCTAATCTCTTTGTAATATGTGAAAAGGCATGGGTCCCTGAACGAGCTGTAAGCACTAATTCCATAGGTGGTGCCCCAATATCTTCTGGCGAAATAATTTCATACACCTCTTTTGCTTTAAGTAAACCATCTTGGTGAATACCTGATGAATGGGCAAAGGCATTTTCGCCCGTAATCGCTTTGTTCACTTGTACATCTAAGCCCATTGTAGCGCTTACCATTCGAGAGGTTTCATAAAGTGCTGGCATATTTAAGGTGGTATAACCATTGTAGTACTCAGGATGAAGTTTGATTCCCATAACAACCTCCTCTAATGCCGTATTGCCAGCGCGCTCTCCAATACCATTAATGGTGCATTCCACCTTATTGGCTCCATTTCTAACAGCTGCAAGTGTATTGGCAGTTGCAAGTCCCGTATCATTATGACAATGCACACTTAATATCACATTAGGATTAAGATTCTTAAGACGCTCATTTATTTTGCAAATCATCTCTCCAAAAAGTTCAGGCACCGCAAAACCCACTGTGTCTGGCACATTCACCACGGTTGCGCCTGCTTTTACTACAGCTTCTATCGTCTTCCACATATATTCAAAATCTGAACGACTAGCATCTTCAAGTGAGTACTGGACCTGTGGCATAAGTGATTTGGCATAACGAACAGCATCTACTCCCATTTGAAGGATCTCGCTAGGAGACTTTCTAAATTTTTGATCCATATGCACATTGGATGAACCAAGTACGATATGAATCATTGGATTTGTTGCTTCTTTTAAACTGCCATAAATGGCGTCAATATCGCTTTTTACTGCCCTACCTAATGCTGTTACAACAATATCTTGACCAACCACTTTACTAATGGCCTTTACTGCTTCAAAATCACCTTGAGAGGAAGAAGGAAAGCCAACCTCCATCATATCCACCTTTAATCTAACAAGCTCTTTAGCTATATCAAGCTTTTCTCTTAAGTTCAGTTTAGCTCCTGGTACCTGTTCTCCATCTCTTAAGGTTGTGTCTAATACATAAATTTTTCTTGACATATACGTCACTCCTTTATATAGAAATAAAATAATAAAGCTTCCTTTTATCTCAAGCTATTTGCTTGCAAGAGACGAAAGGAAGCTTTCCGCGGTACCACTCTCATTCACATTCAAGGATGTGCACTTTTAATACAGGTAGAAAAATAAAAAACTCCTATCTCAAAAGAGACAGAAGTGTAATCTGCTATACCACTCTTAGGTAAGTTTTTGATACAGGTTCTCTACCGATATCTATCCCCTATAACGCTGGGCTTGCGGCTAGGCCTACTTATGTTCAGTCAGCAACTCCAAGGCGAGTTCACCATATTCCAAATCCTGTTTCACACCAACCAACAGGTCTCTGACATTTATCCTATAGCTACTAATCCTTTTCTTTGTTTTTAGGTTATTTACTTATCAGTATTATATCTATTTGATTTTATTTTGTAAATAGTTTTTTTAATAACTCTATAAAATATCTCTATAAATACTTTGTATTAAGCCTATAGATGCTTTAATATTTTATTCATATCATTTTTATGCCCTATAATCATAAGGTGCTCTTCTTCTTTAAAAATATGATTTGCTGCTGGCAACAATTTAGTCTTTTCTCCTTTTTTCGTTCCTAAAATGCTGACATTATATTTAGCTCTAAAGTTAATCTCTTGAATGGTCTTCCCTATCCACTCTGGAAGTGGTGGAATCTCATATATTGAATATTCCTCATTTAATTCCACATAATCAAACACATTATTTGCATTAAAGCGCATTGCCACCTTTTCAGCAATTGCTTTATCCGCATAGATTACTTCATCTGCTCCATTTCTTAACAAGAATTTTGAATGGATATCCCTGTTTGCCTTACTCACAACATATTTTGCCCCTAATTCCTTAACAAGACTTGTTATCTCAAGGCTACTTTGAAAATTAGTTCCAATACACACAAAGCAAATATCGAAATTACTCACTCCAAGACTTCTTAAAACATCTTCGTTGGTACAATCACCTATTTTCGCACTTGTAACAAAAGGTAATAAATCCTCTATGGCCTCTTCCTTGATATCAACAATCATTACCTCATTACCTAACTTCACCATGTTTAGACTCAAATGATGTCCAAATCTTCCCATTCCAATGACCAATACTGACTTCATAACTTCCCTTCCTATCCAATCGTAATTTTTTCAATCGGTTGCTTAACTGGTGGTACTTTCTTTCTCTCTGCTAAAGACAGCGCAAAAGTCATACTTCCAATACGTCCACAATACATCAACAAAATAATAATGAGCTTAGATACATCCGTTAACTCCCGAGTAATTCCTGTAGTCATTCCTACTGTTCCCATAGCAGAAAATACTTCAAATAATACATCATCCATTGCTAGTGGTTGTATGGCACAGATCGTTATTGAGGCTACTATTACTAAAAACAAGTTGATATATAGTACCAAACTAGCCTTCTTGATCACATCGTCATCAAGTCTTCTATTAAAAACATTACAGCCATAAGTATTCCTCAGATTTGCCCACAAATACAAAACAATAACAGCAAGTGTGGTAGTCTTGATACCACCGGCTGTAGAGCCTGGGCTTCCTCCTATAAACATTAGTATCATCGTCAATAATTTACTACCAGATGATAACGCAGCAGTATCTATTGTATTAAACCCCGCAGTTCTTGCAGTTACAGAGCTAAATAACGAAGACCATATAGCTTCAGACATTGACATATTTGCCATGAGATGATCTTTCTCAAAGATATAAAATAGTATAGCTCCACCAAAAACTAAAATGAGAGTAGCCAGTAAAACTATTTTTGTATGCAGCATATATTTATGAAAATGGAGTTTGTTTCGACTTATATCATCCCACACAATAAAGCCTATTCCTCCAATAATAATAAGTAACATGATCGTAAGATTAATAATAGCATCTCCATAGTATTGTGTAAAA
>JAEXBC010000317.1 GCA_023457875.1 Bacillota bacterium
TCAGAATGTCCTCATGTATGCCACTTCAAATCGCAGGCATCTCATTCGTGAAACCTGGGAGGAAAGGCAGGGACAAGACGTACACATCGCTGATACAAGAGCAGAAAAACTTTCATTATCAGAGCGCTTTGGACTTTCCTTAACCTTTACCTCTCCGGCTCAAAATGCTTATTTAGAAATCGTTATGTCCCTCGCAAAGAAATATCATATTACGATAGAAGAAAGGGTTTTAAGAGAAAAAGCCATTCAATGGGAGTTAGCACATGGTGGACGTTCAGGACGAGTGGCAAAACAATTTATCCAGTCCCTCCTTTTGGCATAAATCAATGAAAAGCACACAAATGTACTAGTTATTTTTAACAGATAATATTCCAAAACACCTTTTTTATTAGATAATTCTAATCAAATTTATGAGAATGCACAATAAAATGTAGAAATCATGAAGAGATAAAGGTATACTATAAACGTTTATAAAAGTATCTTCATAAATCATTCAAAAAATGAAATAAGGTGAAAAGGAATGTTTAAGCAATACATAGTGGATTTAAAGAAAGAATTTGCCGGATATGGTGGAAGGAAGCTTTCACAGGATGTTTTAGCTGGATTAACTGTTACAGCAGTTGCACTTCCTCTGGCGTTAGCCTTTGGTGTAAGTAGTGGGGCAGATGCAGCAGCGGGGCTGATTACCGCTATTTTATCTGGGTTACTTATGAGTACGTTATCAGGTGCTTCTTACCAAATATCGGGACCTACAGGCGCTATGACCGCTATTTTAATTGGTCTTGTGCACAAGTATCAAATGGATGGCGTGTTTATTGCTACATTATTAGCAGGAATCATTTTATTTGTATGTGGTTTTTTGAAAATAGGAAAACTCGTTTCTCTTATTCCAGGACCCGTTATCACCGGTTTTACTTCAGGCATTGCAATCATTATTGCAGTTGGCCAAATAGATAATTTGTTTGGTGTTACTTCTGAGGGATCCTCTAATATTGAGAAACTAATGTCTTATAGTCAGTTAGGCTTCTCACCAAACTGGTATGCTGTGCTTTTAGGGGTTATCGTTATTGCAATTATGGTGACTTGGCCAAAAAAATGGAATACTAAGGTGCCTTCTTCTTTAGTGGGTATTGTCGTGTCATTAAGTGTAAGTATGCTATTAAATAAAGATGTGGCGGTAGTGGGAGATATTCCAAAGACCTTGTTACCAGCAAGTAGGTTAAGTCTTTCATCCCTTTCTATAGAAAAAATTCAGCTTTTACTGGGGCCAGCTATTAGTATTGCTGCGCTAGGTATGATTGAAAGTCTATTATGTGGGGCTTCAGCAGGAAGAATGAAAGATGAAAAACTTAATGCAGACCGTGAATTAGTAGCCCAAGGTATAGGGAATATGCTTATTCCATTCTTTGGAGGGGTGCCTTCTACAGCGGCAATTGCACGTACTAGTGTAGGTATAAAATCAGGGGCGCAAACAAGGCTAACAGGTATTTTTCATGCAGTAGGTTTATTAGCCTCCATGTTTTTACTAGGAAGCATCATGTCAAAAATTCCATTATCAGCGCTTGCTGGAGTGCTTATGGTAACGGCATGGCGTATGAATGAATGGGAAAGTATTTGTTTTGTATTTGAAAAGAAACTTAAGACAGCTATTGCACAGTTTTTAATTACGATGGTGGCTACTGTCGTATTTGATTTAACGGTAGCTATTTTATTAGGTGTCGCTTTTTCTATTATATTTTTTATGTTTAACATTTCAGGTATTGAAATTAACGCGAGTGATATTGATTCCAAGCGTCTAGCTTCAAATGGAATTGACATTCATTTTCCTCATGATAATACGAAGGTGATTTATCTAACAGGTCCCGTATTTTTTACAACCACAGAAAAAATCAAGGAGGAAGTATCCATTTATAAAGACCTTGACTATGTTATTTTTTCTATGAGAGGGGTACCTATGATTGACGCAACAGGAACGCAGCTTTTTAAAGAGATATATGATAGCTTTACAGAGCAAAATACAAAGGTTATCTTTACTGGACTACAACCTAAGGTGAAGCGATTAATGGAACGCAGTGGATTAGTTGAAACAGTTGGAGAAGAACAATTCTATTGGAGTGTAGAAGAGAGCCTGATTGCTATAGAAGAGAAAGTGGCTGTTTAAACTGATGTCAGGAGCTTTATGCATGAGAAAACAGGGGGCGCTTATGCAAAAAAGGGTGTGTTTGAAGTTATTTATTGTATTACTACTTGGACTTATAAGTACTACAGCATATGGGCAAGTTATTCGTAAAGTTTCTTGTGATGGAAAAAGTTATACCCTGCAGTTTACTTGTGAAAAAGCATTGTTAAGTCGTGATGGAGCAGAGGCTGTACCTGTTCATAGTGGCACTAAAATTACTAAACCAGGTACATACTATCTTAGTTTGTTTAAACCAGAGGGGCTTGTTGTAGAGACCTTTACTATCAAAAGTCAAACGGCTACAAGCTATGATGTTTCTTATGAAAGTGATTTGGTGGAGATTTTTAAAAAAGCCATTGAGAACTATCAAGGTGAAATAATTTTGAATTTTAAATATAGGATGTCTATAAATAATGCATCAGATATCCTTGCCAAGAGATTGAAGGAGACACTTACGACTTATCCTATGCTGATTTGTAATGGAGATAGGTGCCATATTTATATTCAAAATCAAACCTGTTCTAGGGTGACGATTAAGTTAAATTATCCATTAAAAGTAGTTAATACTATGAAGCAATATGATACAAAGGCTATAAGTGGTATGACTCAGATGGTAAATGATGTTGTAGATGCTAATATGAAGGATTATCAAATAGAAGCAGCGCTAGTAAAGGCATTGTTAAATAAGGTATCTTATTCACAACATGATAACAATGCGATTAATGCAACATCCCTATCACATACCCTTCAAGGAACCTTTTTAGATGGAAAAATTGTCTGCGATGGTTATTCGAAAACACTGATGTATCTACTGAACATGGTGGGGGTTCCAGCACGTATGGTCGAAGGTTCTACGACGAATCAGACACAAAGTAATTTAGGTCATGCATGGAATCTTGTGAAGCTAGACGGTAAGTATTATCATGTAGATAGCACTTGGGCCGATGAATACTATGAGAGTATGGGTGTTTTGAGTTATATTAATGAGCTAGATGACTTCATATCCCAAACACATATTTGGGATAAAAAGTATTATCCAAAGGCTAATACTAAAACGTACTCTTTACCTTTTAGTGAGGAACCTTTAAATAGAACCTATAAGGTGATGGATAAAGATAATTACCGAAATGTGCTGGAACAAATAAAAAGTGACCGACCACAAAGTGGAAGTTTGATTTTTTATCAGCAAAGCAAAAATAATTGGATAGAAAACAACGTCATGGTCTCCTTTTATCAAAAACTAGGCGGTGGATATAGCTATTATATAGAAAAGAAGTATGATTGCCTAGTGGTATACTTTAAATATGAAGTATAAACTCATTTAAAGAGTGGCATAGGCTAAGAGGATAAAGCAAAAAGCGGACAAATTAAAAAGCATCGTAAGGAGCTTTTTAATTTGTCCGCTTTTTAATTCATCCACTGTCCAGCAGATTTACAATATGGACAGACAATTTGGCTATAAGGCTTTGTATTAAGTTCCAGTAAAGTACTATTGCTGTACATTGGACCATTATAACATAAGGTTGAATCCACAGTATTGGCAATATATTCCGAACCAACCATATCATAGCCGCAATTGGTACACAAAAGATGTTTTACCATTTGTTATCACCTCATCAAAAGATTTTTTATTTAAGACTAATATGTCCATAAATTGAAATGCTATTCTTCTAATTCTGTTGATATTCCTTTTATTGGAAGTATAGAAAAAATGAAATTTCATATTCTAAACATATAAATTAAAATGAGGAGGTTTATGATGAACAAAAGAAAATGGCAAGGTATAACCTTTGCCTTAATGATAACTTTATTTGCGAGTACAACAATGGCTGCAGATACTAGGGGCGAAAAAAAGCCAAGCGCCATGCCAAGTCCAGCGCCTATTACAGCACCCAAAATACAGCCTAAGGCAAAAACTATGCCAATGACTACACCAACGCCAAGTGCAATGCCAGAAGTGACACCAGCGCCAAGT
>JAEXBC010000318.1 GCA_023457875.1 Bacillota bacterium
TTGCTGCATATGGTGTTATTGCCAATATTTCATTGGTTGTTATCTCCATCTATACTGGTATCGCACAAGGTATCCAGCCACTAATCAGTAAATATTATGGAGCTGGTCATCATGCGAAGGTTAAGGTCATTTTACGATATGCCCTAGTTACGGAGCTTATTGTTTCAGGAGTTGTTTATGGGATTGTCTTTTTTTGTGCATCTCAGATTGTCAGTATTTTCAATAGTGAACAAAATACACTTTTACAAAGCATCGCTGTCACAGCATTAAAGATTTACTTTGCAGCTTGTGTGTTTGCAGGATTTAACATCGTTATATCTGCTTATTTTACTTCAAGAGAATATGCACGTCCTGCACATATTATTTCAATTCTACGTGGATTTTTAGTCATTATTCCAATGGCTTATTTGCTGTCTTCAATAGGAGGCATAATTGGTGTTTGGTGTGCTTTTCCGATAAGTGAGCTGATTGTAAGCACCATAGGACTAGCTATTTGGAAAGGAAAAATCCAAATAATAAAATCTAATTGAAAAATCAACAAATTGGTATTGACAACTAGTGTATAATTAAATATTCTAAAATTATTAGACAGTCAAAAAAAGTGATTAAATATCACAGTATGTCGAAGACTGTCACCCTTACTGATAATGCAAATGTACTAGTTTTGGATTTGTTAAAAAATTCTCAATGAAATGAGTGTGTAGATATGATTTCACAAAGTGTTTCAGAGAACCCAGTATTAAAAGAATATAACAGGTTAGATAAGGGGAGTATTCAAAAATCAGAGGGGAGTGCAATCAGTGAAAATATTAGGAGGTTTCTTGAGAGAACAGACTCCATCAGCAAGGAATTGATAGATGTTTTTCCGTATCCTATTTTTATTACTAACATGGATACAGAACTGCTACTTGAAAATGAGCAGGCCTCAAAGCTCTTTCCAGATCATCATATTGGCGAACGATTGAGCGCTAAAGTGGCTAGCGAATTGGTCACTTCCTTACATAGAAAGATTAATCAGATGGTAGAGCAAAATATTAGAAGTGTAACCTTCGAGTATAAGTACCATTATGCCCAGAATATTAGCGTTGCCCTAGAAATAACGGTGTGTTTACTTACATTTAGAGAAATACCAGCTGCAATGGTACTGACAAGAAATATTGGAGAAGCTAAGCGGGAATTACTAGAAGCTGGAAGTTTTCAAAAAGGATTACTAAAAAGCACCTTACCTTTTGAAAATGACAAGATTGAAAGTGAAATAGTATATGTTCCAGCCAGGACAGTGAGTGGAGATTTCTATTTTTTTAAAAGAATTGATGATAAACGTATGATGGGCATAATTGGAGATGTTAGTGGTAAAGGAGTGGCAGCAGCCCTAGGAATATCAGCTTTTAACGTTTTATTTCATGAAGGAGCCACTTATATTAAGAAGCCCTATGATTTGGTGGAATTTTTGAACAAAAGATCCTCCTTCTATATCGGTGAGCGGTATGTAGCTGCCTGTTGTTTTGAAATAGACTTTTATAAAAGGCAGCTTAGAGCCGTAGGAGCAGGAATAAACCAGTTTGTACATAGAAAAAACTCAGGAACTTTAAAAAGATATACCGTCAAAGGTCCTTTTCTGGGTATGTTTGAGGATAGTGTTTTTGAAGAGGAAGTCATTAACTTTGAAATAGGTGATGAGTTTATTTTTTATTCAGATGGAATGGATTTCATATTTGCTGCTGGCGAAGTAGACTTAAAAACATTAGAACAAACACCTACCGAGGCAGTGATTTCTTTTTTAAGACAGTCTATTAACAATATGCAGACGAATATAGATGGACTGCCAGATGACTGTACCATGATTGTTATAAAAATGAAATAGTGTAGATATGTATATGATTTTGCGGGTGGGGGCTGAGGTTATGGAAAAGGAAATCTGTAATCAGTATGTAATGTATGGACTGGACAAATACCTAAAGGTGATTAAACAGGTTATATTAGAGATTGGAGTAAAAGAGGGGACGGATGACTGCTTCGATATCATGTTGATTATGACCGAAGCCCTCACAAATGCTTTTAAACATGGCAATCAGGGGAATAGCGAAAAACCTATTTATTTGCGGTATTACTGTAACGGGTCGAAGCTAGTTATTGAAATTGAGGATTTGGGTGAAGGTGATGATGAGTTACTGATTCCTGAAGTAATGCATGAAAAATCAATCCTTGAAAATCATGGGCGTGGGCTTTTTATTATTGCTTCGCTTGCTGACAAGGTTGAATATAGAAAGAATATCTTACATATAGAAAAATATTGTAAAAAAGGTAATCATGAGATGCATTAATTTAAAGGGGGGCTCAATATGAAAATGGGGTTGAGAAAAAAACTAATGATTGTTTTTGCGGTGCTTATTGTTTTGCCAATAGCTAGTGTAGGGCTTTTTTCGGCATACCTAGCTAAGTCGACATTACAAGATTCCGCATCCCAAAGTATAAGTGAAATTGTTGAAAAAACTGCCGAGACCATTAACTTATCCTTAGTCGCATTAGATAAATATGTTAAGACAGCAAGCTATAATGTTGATTTGAAAGGGGCCCTCACATCTGATGATGCTATGAGTGCTAATCACGCATACAATATGCTTAAGCAAATGAAGGAAGATGACAAGGATCTTATTAGCTCATTGTCTATTGTCAATAAACAGGGAATTGCCATCATGACCAGTGAAAATCGTGATTGGCATACTGATATCAGTGGACATGATTATATTCAAACTGCCCTTTCTGGAACTCCAGCTATGAGTGACATTGTTACCCTTGAAGAAACAGGCTCTTTAGCCATTGTCATTGCATATCCACTGATGGATAACAATTCCGTGATTGGATGTCTGTGCGGAACAATTGATTATCAAAATATGACCCGATATGTGGATGATATCACCTTTGGTAAAGAGGGCTATGGTTATATGATTAATACAGATGGTCTTATCATAAAACATCCCAATAAGGAAAAAGAATTAAAAGAGAACCTTTCAGAG
>JAEXBC010000319.1 GCA_023457875.1 Bacillota bacterium
TTCCTGTACCACAGCGTAAAAGCCAAAAAACTTTAAAATCCCCAAAAAGAGAGGTAATCCAAACAATAATGCTATAAAAGTTATAAAAGCATATGTAATCATAGTCATCATCTGCCCTCCTTAATGATTCTCTTGGTTTTGTCAAGCAAACTTAGCTTAACATTCCGCACATAGATATCTAGCGCTTCCTTGCCACCTTGAGTTTTTAACTCAGACAACTGCTCAGCAAGACGATTGAGTTTTTCAACCTCAGCCTCTGCATTGAGTGTTTCAATTTCTACAGCACGTTTTGACTGAACTACCTTTTGATCTGATGCTGCCTGGGCAAGGCTGATATCCGAAGACACTTGATTATGAGCCGTATTAATCGCTGCAAGAGCAGATTCCACCTCGGTTGGAGGATCTATGCCAGTAATAAGTGACGCTTCAAGCATAACTCCATACCTAGCTATTGACACCTGACATTCCATATCCATATGATCATTTAAATCGCGAAGATTTTTTCGAAGATCATTAATAGATATCCCTTGGGCTGCCACGGAAGGCATTTCAGCACCCTGCTGCTGCTCGGGAGCCTCAAAATTAGATATACGCTCTCTTAAAACGGAAACAAAATATCCCATAACATGGGCAATTGGGTTTTTTACACCAAAGATGTACGCATAAAGATTGCGTTCAGATACCCTAAAACGTATTTGCCCTGTTAAACCGATATTGAGTTGATCCTTTGTAACCGCATCTAATATGGTGTTATTATTATTTGCCCCTCTATCCTCAGGATCAAAAGCCATATTGACAGTCTCAGTTGCAACAGAAACTTTATAAACTTTCTCCCAGGGCCATTTGAAATAAGGACCTCCTGGCTGAATAACTCTAAGCTTAGGATAAGCATAACGTGACCGCTCATCCTCACGAAGAAGCTCAGCTATTGAGTCATCTAATGTCGTCTTGTTATCTATCCTCTGCGCACGCCCAAAAACCGTTTTTACAGCCCTCTGATTTTGATTGACCGTGTAAAACCCTGTAAAGACAACCCTTACGATAAACCAGGCCAAAAAGCCATAAAGCACTCCACTTAATACATCCATTCATTTTCCCCCTTAATAAGTTCTTTATTTGCTTCTTCTATGATATTACCACCTACGTCATAGTTAAAGCTACACTACTTGATGATTTTTCCTAAACTTGTTTTTCTATAATGCTTTTTGTTTAGTAGGCATCCGAAATCATCCCTTGGTATATGCCATATTTGCCAGAGCCTTTAGAACACTTTAGTTTTTTACAAAAAAGGTCACACAGCTAAAACTGTGTGACCTCTTCACGATTCAATCTAACTCATGTATTACTGTACATTTTTTATAATTTCTACCTTGTACCCATCTGGATCCGTTACAAAATAGTAATGGGGTGGTTCACCTGGTAATCCTTTTAATGGCGTGACTTCATATCCCATTTGCTGATGCTTATCATGCCAAGCACTTAGATTATCCGTTCCAACTGCAATATGACTAAACCCATTCCCTATCTCATAAGGCTTTTCTGGATGATAATTATAGGTTAATTCTAATTCATATAATCCGCTTTCATCTGACAAATAAACTAAAGTAAACTCATGTTGTTTAAAATCTTTCCTTCTTGTTTCTATAAGCCCTAATGCCTCCTTATAAAATACAAGCGATTTTTCTAAGTCCATTACACGAATGCACGTATGCAACATTTTCATAATTTGTTCCTTCCTCCTTTTGTATTTCTATTTCTACCAAATAATAGTAACTTTCTATAAAATAGGCGCATTACTTTCTAAAGTGTTATTTCTAATACCACAGGGCAATGGTCAGAGCCCATTATATCTTGATGAATATCTGCAGCCACTAGGTTATCCTTTAACGCCTCAGATACTAAAAAGTAGTCAATACGCCATCCTGTATTTTTTTCTCTCGCTTTGAAACGATAGGACCACCAGCTATAGCTATTTTCCCTGTCAGGATAGAAATAACGATAACTATCAATAAAGCCACTTTCAAGTAAGGTACTAAACTTAGCTCTTTCTTCATCCGTAAACCCTGCATTTTGATGATTGGTTTTGGGATTTTTTAAATCTATTTCTTGATGGGCTACATTCATGTCGCCACATACAATAACAGGTTTGTTTTCTTCAAGGCGCTTAAGATAGCTTCTAAATGCATCCTCCCATTCCATACGATAGTCAAGTCTAGCAAGTTCACTCTTAGAATTAGGGGTATAGACGGTAACAACATAGACCTTTTCAAATTCTAAGGTAATTACTCTGCCCTCTGTATCATGCTCCTTTATACCTATTCCATAGTTTACACTTAATGCTTCTTGTTTGCTAAAAATAGCTGTTCCTGAGTAACCTTTTTTCTCAGCATAATTCCAGTACTGATGATATCCCAGTAATTCAAGTTCAACTTGTCCCTCTTGACACTTGGTTTCTTGCAAACAAAAAACATCTGCATCTATCTCATTAAAATAATCCATAAAACCTTTAGTAAGGCAGGCTCTTATTCCATTGACATTCCATGATACGCATTTCATCTGTGTTCTCCTTTTGTGTAAGTGTTTGATATTATTCTATCACATCTAGCTATAAACCACTAAGCAAATCGTTATACTTATCTTTCACATATTTCAATAAATTGGTTAGCAAAGGTATAGAGGGTATGATTGTCTACTGCAAGATTTAAGTTCTGTCCATCATCAAAGCCACTTGTACTTATCCCTATTAGCCTCCCATACATATCTAAGACAGCACCTCCTGAGCTTCCATGAGAAATAGGCGCTGTAAACTGTATCATAGGTACTTTAGACGTCTGCCTAAAGGCTGAGATAATACCATCTGAAATCGTATTAAAAAGTCCCATGGGACTACCAATAGCCACTACATTTTGTCCTCTGACTAAGTGATCTCCTATATAAACTGGAATAGGTAAACATTGCTTTTCTACCTTAATCACTGCAAGGTCATAGTCTTCATGATACTTAACCACTCGATTGGTAACATAACTGTCTTCTTCATTCTCAAAACGCACCACAAAGCCTGCGCCACCTCTCACCACGTGAAAGTTAGTTAGAATATATCCTTGATTATGTATGATTACACCAGACCCACTTCCTACTATTTCCCCTGAATGATTTAATACGCCAATCATAACAATAGAAGTGGAAAGCTTAGCAAGTTCCTCATAGCTTAATTCCCTTGTAGATTTTACCTCACCACTATCAGTTCTTGTAGGTGTCTTACTTGCTACCTTTTGGACATTTTCAGCACTAGATTTTGTTATAGCAGGCGCGCTAGTATTTACTTGTTCCTCGCATAGTGAAGCTTCCTTTTGACTACTCGGTTTTAAATGGATTTTAACATATTCCTCTAGGCTAGGAATAGTTGGCATGACCTGACACTTATTCGCGCAAAGATAAGCGTCTGAAAAAAGCTTGCTTTCTGGGTAAAGCTTATCTATATCCTCCACAGGATTCATATAAAGTACATCACAACCCATTAATGACAAAAAGTATAGAAAAAGTAATTCCTGTCTTTTAATCGTTCCCACATATACAAACTTAGGGTGCCCCAATTCTCTACCATTAATAAGTTTTGGCAAATAGAAACTTATCCATCCTAATAATTTGATAGCAAAGTTCTTCATAATGGAGGCATTATAATGGGGTGTAGTCTTCTCAAAAAGGAGGATTGTTTTTTCAAAGGCACATTTTTGTGTCCATTCTATGGTATCATTTTGAAAACGAATCGGAAATTTTAAGGCAAAACGTTCTTGTGGCAATGCCTCTCTCTTTTTTAGCCACTGGTCATAGATCTCTATATAAGTATCGCTCTCTTTCGGAGTAACCACATGATTTAAGCTAGAAACCCGTACATACTGACAAGACCTTTGCCCTCTTAAAAAATGCTCATCCATTTGCCTAATGGTCTCTAAAAAGGGAGTATCTTCCCCAATGTAACGCGTAAATAGTACTTCTCTTTTATAGCTTTGTCCACCTTCTGGTTCTTTGGGATAATTCATAAAATCAAGGATTGGCCTTTGACTAGCTTGGCGCCTAATACATAATGCCTTCACTGCAAAAATCGTATGTTTTCCTCCCATTTCATCTCTATCATTTCGATTATATACTAATGTAGCTGTCTATTTCAATTTACTATAAAAATTAACCAAATATTTTCAAAGTATAAATTTTAATAGCTAGTTTCTAACATTTAACAAATAATTTAGTGTTTTATCCGTCAATTTGATGCTATAATAGTATCATCTTATTTTATACAAAAAGGAAGTGTATGACTATTGGGATAACTGTAGCAAATAATATTTTAGAACAGCTTTTTAACGCTACCTGTATG
>JAEXBC010000320.1 GCA_023457875.1 Bacillota bacterium
GATTATTGTTTTTGTCGACTTAATTATACCAAGGGATAACATAAATGTTTTTTGTTTTGCTAAAAATAATACTGGTAATTTAATACTGTAAATTTACTGGAACTGTTTTTGCACGTTTATAGTATTATATTTAATTCAGGGTGCCACTGCTAAGGATAAGGTGGGAACACTTCATATCAACTTGCTTTCTCCCGAATTGTATGCTGATATGAGTGTAGAAAAGGCAGTAGAGTTGTTAGTAGATTACCTACCCGTTGATTTTTTGAAGTATTATGAACGAGATAGTTCTTATCAACATGGTAATGATGATATAACTTTTTACACCTATTCTTGCCGTTTAAATGAAGAAGGTGTAAATCATCACAACAATGGTAATGGTCATCTTTCTTATTACTACTACTTTAGGATAACACATTATAAAAAGACTAGCCAATGGTTTATAACTACAGGATATTCTGCTTATGGTGATAAAGGTTTAGGTTGGATAGAGAAGTATGCTACCCCTTGGGAAATTGACATGAGTGATTATGTTGAATAGTATCAATAATTGTAGTAGAATATTAAACTTGTAACATTCCTGTCTCATAGTTTATTTTATCTCGATTTCAAAGAATGTAGTATTGGATTCAAGATTGATGTTTTTAATAATACCTGATAGATTTAAGATTTTTTGGGAATAATGAAATAAGAGCATAGTTAACAACCTTTCTATAGTATTTAATCATACTTAGGATTGTTGAAAATGCTCTTTTTTATTTATTCATTTCTCAAAGACCCCAACATTTATTATAGAGTCTGGTTTCTTGGTGAGTGATAGGCATTCAGATTACTGAAATGGTTGGGCAAAATATTTTTCTTTGCCAAGTTTTTTAATGACTTTCTTTTGGAGTAGTTTACCAAAAAACCTATACATAAAAGGCGATATAAAAGACTTTGATGTTAATTGGAGGTCGCTATCGGTAAAGGACTCTTGCGTACGAATCTTTTTGGCGATGATATCTAGTAAGGCAATGACTTTTTTATAGGTATTACCTGTCTCATCTAAATTTTTGCCATCGATTAAGGTGCCAGGAGCTACTAGCGCGCCAATCAACCATTCAAAATCCATACTGAGGGCAAATAGTTTACAATGTTCAATAGTCGTCATATTTGCACTAGGTTCAGGAAAACCACTATTACTAATGACGGCCATTTTTCTTACTTTATAATCTAGCTTTTCTTTGTTTTTTTCAAGCATTTCAAAGAATTGTAAAACAAGACCAGGTACTGAGTTTTGGTATACAGGTAAAACAAGTATAAGGATGTCTGATTGATTGACAACCTCCATAAGGTGGTCAAAATGTGATAGTTGACTCTTTAAAATAATTTTTGTGGGTTCAAGATCTTGGCTAAGGAGCTTATCCATTAAGCTATTTGCAATAGATTCAGAATTTCCCTTTGTACCTTTAGGACTTCCGTTTATAATAATAACATTTGGGTTCATGATATATCTCACTTTCAAAAAAGAATATGGTTTAGAAAATCTATATCTGTATGAGTATCGATGGTGGTTACAATACAGCGCTGACTAAGCTGCGCAAAGTTACAACCACTAATAAAAGTTTTGAAGCTTTCTATGTATTCCTCCTTTGAAGTTTCATTGATGCCTATGAAGAATAGGGAGGGGTACTTTTTATATCTTGCTGCCATCATGGTGTTGCCATTTTTCGTTACTTGATAGGGGAGGGCTAGTGACTGAGTTCTATCAATAAAATCCTTTGTAAGGCTGTTACAACAGCCAAATTTTATAGGGGTGATGATCACCACAGTATCGCTGGCCATATATTGTCTTAAAATATCATTTTGGCCATCATTTATCGTACATAGGCCGGGATTAGTCGCCTGACAGTAATCACAAGCAACGCAGTCTTTAAGATTGTAGTCACTAAGCTCAATCCAATTAACGTTTTTTTGTTTTTTCTCTTTTAAGATAAAGGCCTTTATTTTGGCAGTTATATCCTTTTGAAGTGTATTATCGACTTCGCATCCATTAATCACTGTATAACTCATCGTATATCCTCGATTCCTTTGTATTAAGCAGTATAAGCGTATTGCTTTATTTAAATAAGCTCGTTATGCCAAATAAATTGTATTGATTGATAATCTGTAAAGATTTTTTTATGTCCTCATTAGACTTGGAACGCACTAAGGTGTTCATAATCATACTAAAGAGGTTTTCATAAATATTTTCAAGATCTTCATAACTTACTCGCTCTAGGATATCTATACGATGCATCTGTAGATATCTATTTTTAACGGTTTGGATGATATAAAAAATAGTCTTTTCTTTTATACCAACATATTTGGTTCCCTGACTCCCTTGAAAGGCAATCGATAGTTTTTGCTTGTTGGTTATCAAAAAGTCTATAAATTCCTCACTAATAAGACTAGAAGTTTTCAAAGCTCCCCCTTTTAAAATTTCCTCAACATTAGGGTTAACGATTTTTCTGACTAGGATTTCTTGTAAATCGGAAATAATACTCTCGGGTACCACCGAGTAGAAAATATCTGTCTTACTTTTATAATATCTATAGATATTACCTACTGAAGTATTTGCTTCTGCTGCAATATCCATGATACGGGCATCTTGAAAGCCTTTTTTTGAGAAAATCTTAAGCGCAGCATTGTCAATGCTTGTTTTAACGACATCTTTTTTGGTCTGAGCCATAATAATCACCTCAATAGCGAACGATTCATTCTTTATTGATTCAATTATACAAAAAACTATCTTGCTAGTCAACAAAAATAGACAGTAGCATAATAAGCGTAGCTTACCTGCTATTTTAATAAAGATAAGGTGGTAAAAATGCAACTTACCTTGTGAGCCATTGTGCCTTTATCAAAAGCTTCATATACTCATTTTATCAAGACAGATCTAGAAAAATGAGAGGGGATTAGGTTATGAATTGTATCGAAGTGAAGCATTTAACGAAGTGCTTTGGTGAACTCACGGCAGTCAATGATATTAGTTTTAATGTAGAAAAAGGAGAGTTATTTGGCTTTTTGGGTGTCAATGGCGCAGGAAAGTCGACGACCATTAATATGCTTTGCACGTTAATGAAGCAAAGCGCTGGGCAAATCAGTATTGAAGGGCTAGAGGTGGGCAAAAGGGATAAGGATATAAGAAGGAAAATAGGTGTGGTTTTTCAAGGAAACACCCTAGATGAGACCTTATCCATTAAGCAAAATCTATATACAAGAGCCTATTTATATGAAAAAAATACAACTAAGGTTAAGGAAAAGGTGAATAGAGTCTGTGAAACCTTGGAAATAGGAGAACTATTAAATCGCTCTTTTAAAGAACTTT